>DASPIO010000283.1:0-17191 GCA_035629155.1 Azospirillum sp.
GGCGGCGCTGGGCTACGCGGCGGAGAGCGGCGTGCCGTTCGAGCTGGGCATCATCCGCAACCACTACGTCGGCCGCACCTTCATCGAGCCGACCGACCAGATCCGCCACCTGGGCGTGAAGCTGAAGCACAACGCCAACCGCGCGATGATCGAGGGCAAGCGCGTCGTTCTGGTGGACGATTCCATCGTGCGCGGCACCACGTCCAAGAAGATTGTCGAGATGGTGCGCGCCGCCGGTGCCAAGGAGGTGCACATGCGCATCTCCAGCCCGCCGACCTCGCACCCCTGCTTCTACGGCATCGACACGCCAGAGCAGTCGAAGCTTTTGGCGCACCGCATGTCGGTGGAGGAGATGCGGCAGTTCATCCAGGCCGACAGCCTTGCCTTCATCTCGCTTGACGGCCTCTACCGCGCGATGGGCGAGGCGAAGCGCGACCCGAACGCGCTGAGCTTCTGCGACGCCTGCTTCACCGGCGAATACCCGATCCGCCTGACCGACCGCGACGCGGAGAACGGTCCGGACGCCCCTGTCCGCGCCGCCGTGCGCGCCTGACCGCAAGACCGAGAGCACGAACCGCCATGTCCCGTCTTGCAGGCCGTCTGGCCCTGATCACCGGTGCCTCGCGCGGCATCGGCGCCGCCGTCGCCAAGCGCTTCGCCGCCGAGGGTGCGCACGTCATCCTCACCGCCCGCACCGTCGGCGCGCTGGAGGAGGTGGACGACTCCATCCTGAAGGAGACCGGCAGCAACGCCACCCTGGTGCCGCTGAACCTGATGGAGTTCGACAAGATCGACCAGCTCGGACAGGCGATCTACGAGCGCTTCGGCCGGCTGGACATCGTCGTCGGCAACGCCGCCGTGCTGGAGACGCTAGGGCCGATCGCCACCTACGATCCGAAGCACTGGCAGCGGATCATGGACACCAACGTCACCGCCAACTACCGGCTGATCCGCAGCATGGACCGGCTGCTCCGCGCATCCGACGCCGGCCGCGCGATCTTCGTCACCTCGGGTGCGGCGCACGGCCCCAACCATTACTGGGGTCCCTACGCCGCCAGCAAGGCGGCGCTGGAGATGATGGTGCAGACCTACGCGCTGGAGGTCTCCAAGTCGAACCTGCGCGTCAACCTCGTCGATCCCGGCGTGGTGCGCACGCGCATGCGCACGCAGGCCTTCCCCGGCGAGGACCCGAACACCCTGCCGGCGCCCGAGTCCGTCACCGGCCCCTTCGTCGATCTGGCCGACCCGGCCTGCACGCGGCACGGCGAGATCGTCAGGGCATAGGCGCCTACTGCACCAGAGGTGCGCGCGCTCTCCCGGTGGCTGTGGTCAGGTCGGTAGGGAAAAGGCCGGACAGGAAGCCACCGGTCTGCGTGTAGGTGGTCGACACGACGATGAAGGTCGTTCCGTCGTCCACCACCCGCTGCACGTCCACGCTCAGCTTCGCTGCGTCCAGCGTGGTCATCCGGGCGCGGGCGGCGTTCGCCACCTGCGCGGTGCTGGCGTCGAGGTTCGCCATGGCGAAGCGCGCCGCCTCCTCCGCCCCGAACTGCACGGTGTTGCGGACCCACATGTAGCCGGCGAACTCGAAGATCCCCAGGAAGATCATCAGGAACACCGGCAGGATGACGGCGAACTCCACCGCCGCACTACCCCGCCGGTCGCCGAGCAGACGCCGCATCGCCATGACGGCCTCCTTCACTGCACACGCAAGGTCGCCGACCCGGTCAGCGACCCCAGGACGGGAAGGCCGGGCACCGGCAGCAGCGGCGTAAACGTGGAGTTGACCGTCACCTCCAGAAAGACCTGCGGAGCCTCGCCGGCGGGGCACACGCTGGTGCACGGGCTGGCGCCGCCGTCCGGGCATTCGCAGAACTGGCGCGCGTTGACCTGGGCCGCCGGATCGACGCCACCGGCGCTCAACGCCGCGCGCCGGATGCCGGCGCTGTCCGTCGGGTTGACGCGGGCGTACTGCACGGCGCTGCGCGCCGCCGTTTCCAGGGCCATGCGGTCGTAGGCGGCGCGCCCGAAGTCGATGACGGCGCCGAGGATCAGCAGCAGGAACGGCAGCGCCAGCGCGAACTCCACGGAGATGTTGCCGCCGCGCGCACCGGCCAGCGTGGAATGGAAGGGCCGCGTCAGCAGGGGAATGAGCCTGGTCATGGCCGCCCTCATTCGCCCAGCCGCGCCAGGGACGAGGCGATGGGCCGGGCACCCAGAACGGAGCAGGTCTCGTTGCCAAGCGCGGCGTTCCCGGTGAAGACCACCGTCTTGGCGACGATCTGCACGCAGCCGGCCCCCTGCGTGCTGTTGTTGCCCCGCCATTCCACACTCTGCGCCGGGAAGTACATGACGCCGGTGACGTCGAGCGCGGCGTTGCCGTTGAAGACGTTGGCCCCCGTGGGCGCGTTGCGGTCCTGGTAGAACAGGATGCCGCGCAATGGCGCCGCCGCCGAGGAGCGCGCCCGCAGCGTAACGGAGACGTTGCCGTGCACGTCGACGCCACCGATCTGGTCGGCGCCGCCGGTGCTGGTGAACACGAACGCCACCCCTTCGTCGGTGCCGCAGTCGCAGTTGATGGTGATGTTGCCCTGCACCGAGAGGTCGCCGCGATTAATGATGTACTCGCCCGGCTCCAGCGTCACGTCCGCGTTGCCGGTGATGGTCAGACCATCACAATAAACACCCGGCTTCAACCTGCCACTCTCGTTCACCTTGTGCTTCGTGTGCTTGCAGGACCCGACCGGCGGTGCCTCCACGTTGGCGTAGGGGTCAGGCAGCGGCCACGCGTGCGTGGTCGCCGCGCGGGCGAGCTGGAGGTTGACGTTGCCGCTCATCGCCATGCCACCGGCCGTCCACAGCGTCTGGGCCAACAGACTGACGTTGCCGCTGAAGCTGATCGCCGATGCCGCGTTCGAATTGGCGGCGATCATGCACCCGGGCATGACGACGTTGGGATTCCCCCTGCCGCTGACCGCCTCGGCGGCACCACCGTCCAGCGCCAGCACGCACGCCTCGCCCACATCGCGCGTCAACGCCACGGCGCGCGCCGTGATGGTCACCGGGCCGTCCTGCATGACGGCGGAGAACAGGCGCGGCTGCACGCGGGTCACGATCGCCTCCACGGCGTCCGAACGGCCCGCCAGCGCGCCGGACAGTGGTGGGTTGTTGACGGCGACCCGGTCGCCGCCGGACCCGTTGCGCGCCGCCTCCGCCTCCGCGGCGCTGGCCATCCTTCCGGGCGTACCGCGGGCGATCTCCAGCGCCCCCGCCACCGCCGCAGCGTCGGCCGCCGTCTGCAAGGAGCGCCGCTCGGCATACCAGGTGCCCACCTCGACGGTGACGCTCAGCAGACCCAGGATCGCGGTCATGGCCAGCGCAATGATGACGAGCACGGCGCCGCTCTCGTCGCGCCCCAGGCGCGCCGCGCCGTTCCGCCCCGAGCCCCAAAGCCGTAAGCCCATGTCCCGCACTCCGCAGGCCGGAGGCCCGCTATTCACCGAGCGTTGCCGACGTGGTGGCGATCGGCCGCACGCCCTGCTCCGCGCAGCCGGCGTCGTCCAGCGCCGTGTTGCCGCTGAAGGACACCGTGCGGGCGATGATCCGCACGCAGCCCTGCGCCCCGCCGAAGCTGTTGCCGTTCCACTGCATGGCCTGGGCCGGAAAGTACAGCGCCCCGTTCAGCGACATGGTGGCGCCGCCGTTCAGCCGGCTCTCGTCACTGGCCGATGCCCGGCGGTCCTGGAAGAACAGCACGCCGGGATAGGCGTAGCTGGGATCGGCGGGGGCGCGCAGCGTCACGCTGGCGCCGCCGTTGATATCGACCCGGCCGATCTGCGTGGTGTTCGACGTGCTGGTCAGCACGATGGTGACGCCGTGCGGGGCCGTGCAGTTGCAACGCACCGTTCCCTGCGCGCCCACGTCGAAGTTGCCGCGGTTGATGTAGTAGGTGCCCGGCTCCAGGATGGCGACGCCGTGCGCGCCGACGCTGATGCCGTTGCAGTAGACGCCCGGCGTCAGCGTGCGTGTCTCGTTCTGGATGCGCGTGTTGTTGTTCGGGCAGGCGTTGCCCAGCGCGGGAATGGTCAGGTCGGCGTAGGGGTCCGGCAGGGCCCAGGCGCGGGATACCGGCGCGCGGCTGAAGCTGGCGCTGGTCGAGCCGCCAAGGGCGTAACCGCCGGAGGTCCACAGCGAATCCGCCGCCACGGAGCTGCTGCCGCCCAGGTCGATGGCGGTGTCGCTCACCGAGTTGGCGGCGAGCACGCAGCCCTGCGTGTTGATGGTGGCACTGCCCTGCGCCGTGATCGCGCCGCCCGTCGTCCGGTCCAGCGCCAGCACGCACGCCTCTCCGGTCGAACGCAGCCGCGCCACCGAGCGGGTGGTGATCGGCACCTCGCCGCTGCCGAACAGCGCCGTGAACAGGCGGCCCTGCCGGTGCGTGATGATCGCCTCCACCGCCTGCGGGTCGCCGCTGAAGGCCCCGCTGGCCGGCGGGGAGTTGACGAGGATCGTGTCGGTCCCGGCGGCGGCGCCGTTGCGCACCGCCTCCCGCGTGGCCGCATCGGTGACGCGGCCGGGCGTGCTGCGCGCGTGCTCCAGCGCGCCGGCCAGAGCCGCGGCGTCGGCCGCACTTTGCAGGTTGCGGCGGACGACGTACCAGGAACCCACCTCGACGGCGACGCTGAGCAAGCCCAGCAGCGCCGTCACGGCCAGCGCCAGCGTGACCAGCACCGCCCCGGATTCGTCCGACCACAGCCGTGCCGGCCTCTTCCGCAAGAACGTCATACGTCCGATCATGGCCTTCACCCCGCTCCACCGCCTGAAAGGCGGCTGACCGCGCATCGACACGGATCATCTTGGTGATTATACGCCAAACATCGCACGGCTTCAATATTGCCATAATGATTGTCACAAGACGAACAAAGAACGGCGGCGCGATTTCTTACATGATTATTATTGGCTTGCGGCGAGTCCGCCGACAGATTGGTTCGAATTTCGAAGCATTTTGCGCCTGAAGCGGCGCATCATCGATCTCGCATTGCCGCAGCCCAGCGCCTCCGTCGCGTGCAGCGCGTCGGGTGCGCCGATAGCCGGGCAAGCCCGGCCATGACGATGAGCACGGTCATTGCCGACCGTTGAGCCCCCCGCCAATGGAGGGCTTTGAACCTGTCAGTCCTCGGCGTAGGGGTTCTTGCCCTTGCGCAGCAGCAGGCGCACCGGCACGCCCGGCAAGTCGAAGGTGTCGCGCAGGCTAGCGACCAGATAGCGTTGGTAGCTCTCCGGCAGGTCCAGCGGTTTGTTGACGAACAGCGCGATCGTCGGCGGCCGGGCCTTCACCTGCGTGGCGTAGCGGATCTTCACCTGCCGCCCCTCGACCAGCGGCGGCGGGTGGTGTTCGACCACGCCCTTGATCCAGCGGTTGAGCTGCGCCGTCGAGATGCGGCGGTTCCACGTGTCGTAGGTGCCCATCACCGCGTCGAGCAGCGCGTCGAGCTTCTGCCCCTTGAGCGCGGAGATCGTCACCATGCGCACGCCCTTCACCTGCGCCAGCGACGCCTGGAGCTTGTCCTCCACCTGCCGCAGCACGGCGGCCCGGTCCTCCACGGCGTCCCACTTGTTGATGGCGATGACGAGGGCGCGGCCCTCCTGCTCCACCATGCGGGCGATGGTCAGGTCCTGCTTGTCGAACACCTGGTCTGGGTCGAGCACCAGCACGACGATCTGCGCCATGCGGATGACGCGCAGCGTGTCGGCGACGGCCAGCTTCTCCACCTTGGCCTCGACCCGCGCGCGGCGGCGCAGGCCGGCTGTGTCGACGAGGCGGAACTGGCGGTCGCGCCACGTCCAGTCGACGGAGATCGCGTCCCGCGTCATGCCGGCCTCGGGCCCGGTCAGCACACGCTCCTCGCCGACGAGGCTGTTGAGCAGCGTCGACTTGCCGACGTTGGGGCGGCCAACGATGGCAAGCTGGATGGGACGGCGCTTCTCCTCCTCCGTCTCCGGCGGCAGGCCGTCGGGCTCCTCCTCGCCCTCGGCCGGCGCAGCGGCGGCCGGCGCCGGTTCGGGTGCGGCTTCCTCGTCCTTCTCCGGCGGCACGTAGGGCATCAGCGCCTCGAAGAGGTCGCCCAGGCCCTCGCCATGCTCCGCCGAGATGGCGATGGGGTCGCCCAGGCCCAGTTCGTACGCCTCCAGGATGCTGGTCTGCGAGGCCTTGGCCTCGGCCTTGTTGGCGACCAGGATGATGGGCGTCTTCACCTTGCGCAGCAGAGCGGCGAAGTGGCGGTCCAGCGGCGTGATACCGGCGCGCGCGTCCACCAGGAACAGCGCCACGTCGGCGCGCTCCAGCGCCATTTCCGTCTGGCGGCGCATGCGCGCCTCCAGGCTGTCGTCGGTGACGTCCTCCAGGCCGGCGGTGTCCACGATGGTGAACGAAAGCCCGCCCAGGTGCGCCGGGGCCGAGCGCCAGTCGCGCGTCACGCCGGGCGTGTCGTCGACCAGCGCCAGCTTCTTGCCGGCGAGACGGTTGAACAGCGTCGATTTTCCGACGTTGGGGCGCCCAACGATCGCTACGGTGAACGGCATGCGCCGCCAGCCTCCCTCGTTCCCTTCGACCCCGGTCCGCTCAGCGGAACGCGACCAGATACCCGCCGTCGGTCAGGACATAGAGGGTGTTGTTGGCGACCACCGGCGGCAAGTAGGTAACCCCCGGCAAAGTGTAGCGGCCCTGCTCCTTGCCGTCCTGCGGCGACAGCGCGATCATGCGGCCGTGCGACCCCGTCAGCCACAGCCGGCCACCGGCCAGCACCGGACCGGCCCAGCGCACCGGGCCGCTCCTGTCTTTCGGATCCTCGAAGCGCTCCAGCGGAGCGACCCAGCGCACGCGCCCGTCGCGGCGGGTCACCGCCACCGCCTCGGCGTCGTTGGTGACCATGAAGATGTAATCACCGGCCACGTACGGCGTTTGCGTGCCGCCGACCTCGACCTCCCACGCGCGGGCACCCATGCGGGCGTCGATGGCGACCATCCGGCCGGCGTGGCTGACGGCGATCACCTGCCCGCGGTCGAGCACCGGAAGGCCCAGGATGTCAGCCAGCCCGCTCAGGGCGCCGCTGCGGCGGATGGCGGCAAGGCTCTCCTGCCACGCCACGCGCCCGTTCTCCGGCCGCAAGCCATAGATCTCGCCCGACGAATAGGCCGGCACCACCAGGTTGCCGTCGGACGCCGGGCTGGACCCGCCCAGCAGGCCGGCGGTCTCGTGCAGTCCGGCCTGGGTCCACAGCTCCTTGCCGTCGGCGGCGTTCAGCGCCACGGTCTGGTTGTCGAGCGTCAGCACGTAGACGCGCGTGCCGGAGACGGTAGGCGCGCCTCGCACCGGACCGGCCACTCGCGAGCGCCAGACCACGCCGCCGTTGCCGGCGTCCAGCGCCACCACTTCGCCATAGCCCGTGCTGGCGTAGACGCGGCCGTCGGCGAAGGCCACGCCGCCGCCCGACGCGTCGCCGCGCTCCTTCTCCGGGCGGACGTCGACGCGCCAGATCTGGCCGCCGGTGCGCGCATCGTGGGCCGCGACGTGCGAATCCGCGTCGATGACATAGACCCGCCCGCCCGCCACCACCGGCACGCCGAGCAGCATGCGCGAGCTGGAGGAGCCACTGCCGATGCTGACCTGCCACGCCTGCGCCGGGCTGGCCGCCAGGGCGAGATGGCCCATCATGTGTTCCGGATTGCCGCCGGCCTGGGCCCAGGAGTCGTTGGTGGCGGCCGCCGGCAGCGTCACCGGGGCGTCGGCGAGCCGCGCGTCCGCCTCGACCTTCCGCTCGCGCATCAGAACGGCGACGCGCTCGCCCGGCAGGGGCGGCTTGTCGTTCTTGCCGAACCAGCCGCTGACGGTGTCGCACCCGCCGAGCAGCAGGGCGAACAGCGGGGCCGAAAGGATGGCGGCGCGCAGGTGGGGCGTTCGGGTCATCAGCTCTTGCCGTAAAGGGCGGCGAGGTCGGCCGCGCGCGAGCGCACGCCCGCCGGAGCCGCGGAATCGTCCGCGAGTTGCTGGAAAAGGGTGCGGGCACGCTCCTTGTCGCCGGCGCGGGCGGCGAGCACCGCCGTCATCTCTCGCGCCGAAAAACGCCAGGGGCTGGTGTCGGCCATGAGCGGCTGCAGGCGCGCCTGGAGTGCCGCGGGGTCGCCCTTCTCCATCTGGTGCATGACCGACAGGAGAGTGGCGAGGTCGCGGTAGACCAGCTTCACCGCCGTGTCGGCGGCGATGGAATCGTAGATCGCCACGGCCGCCACCTTGTCGCCGGTGCCGGCCTTGACCGCCGCGGCGTCGAAACGGGCGATGGCCTTGAGATCCGGCTGGCTGGTCTGCGCGGCGAAGGCCGCCAGCGCTTCGACCCCCTTCTCGGGCGCGGTCTGGGCCTGGCCGACCGCGGTGACCAGCGCGGCCGTCGCGGCCTCGCGCTGGGACTGCTGCCAGTTGCGCCACAGGTTGAATCCCGCCGTGCCGGCGACGAGCAGCACCGCTATGGCGACGAAGACGCCGCCATAGCGTTTGAACACGCGCTCCATACGGTCGCGGCGAAGATCCTCGTCGACTTCCTGGAAAATGTCGCTCATGGCCCTACGGCGTGCGGGGTGGGCGGGCGCCCTGGGGGACGCCCGGCGTGGAATCTCAAAGGGGCCGGATAGCAGAGCCCCCGCACCCGGTCAAGGTTGCTCAACGGCGCGTCGCACCGGAGAGCGGGTCAGGTCGGGTATTTCCACTTGATGGAGCAGCCCATGCTGGGGATCTGGTCGGCCGGCCCCTGCCCCGTCTCGGCGATTCGCAGCATGGCGTGGTACAGCTCGCGCGGAGCGTTGGCCACCGTGTCCTTGCGCGAGGCGTCGAGCCGGCCGCGGTATTGCAACTCCAGGTCGGCGTTGAAGCCGAAGAAGTCGGGCGTGCAGACGGCGTCGTAGGCGCGCGCCACGTCCTGGGTGTCGTCGAGGACGTAGGGGAATGTGAAGCGGTGCCGTTCGGCGAAGCGCTTCATGTTGTCGAAGCCGTCCTCGGGATACTGCGCGGTGTCGTTGGGCATGACGGCAACGGCGCCGATGCCGTGCGCCTTCAGGTCGTTCACGTCGCGCACGATGCGGTCGATCACGGCCTGCACGTACGGGCAATGATTGCAGATGAACATCACCAGCGTGCCGCGCGATCCCCGCACGTCGGCCAGCGTGTAGGTCTTGCCGTCGATGCCGGGCAGGCGGAAGTCGACCGCCTTCCAGCCGAAGTTGCAGATCGGCGTTTCCGCGGCCATGGCCGTCTCCTTCCCTCGTGTCGCTCTTACCGGCGTTCTTCTTTTATAAACAGCGCGGATCACCCCGCCAACGCCCTTTCGGGTGGGTCCTTTGGACGCACGCCTCCGGTCGTGGAGACGAAAATGGCCCGCCGGCCGAAGCCGACGGGCCAGACATCGGTGGCGACGCCGCCGAAGGGGACCGGCGTCAGGATGCCATTTGCGCGGCGGCGATGACGGCCTGCGTGCGGTTCTTCACGCCCAGGGACTTGAAGATGGCGGTAACGTGGATTTTCACCGTGCCTTCGGACAGGCCCAGTTCATAGGCGATCTGCTTGTTCGACTTTCCGGCGCGCAGGCAGTCCAGCACCTCGCGCTGGCGCTGGGTGAGGCCGTAGCCGGCCGACCGCTCGGCCGCCGTCTCCATCGGGCGGCGGCGCCCGTTCGGCTCGGCGCCGAAGGTCAGGGCCCCCGGCGGCACGTAGATGCCCCCCGAGAAGACGAGGTTGAGCGCGCCCAGCATGACCTTCACGCTGCTCGACTTCGGGATGTACCCCGTCGCCCCGTGGTCGAGCGCGCCGCGAATGTCGTTCAGCGCTTCCGACGCGGAGACCACCACCACCGGTGTGCCGGGCTGCAGGGCCTGCACCTCGCGGATACCATCGAAGCCCGGCCAACTCGGCATGTTCAGGTCCATCAGGACCACTTCGAAGCGCTCGCCGCTGCGGCAATGCTCGATCACTTCGCCGAAGGTGCCCGCCTCGATGAACGTCGCGTCGGCGTGCAACTGCTCGAGCAGGCGCCGCAGGCCTTCGCGGAACAACAGATGGTCGTCACCGATCAGAATTTTCATGGTTCCCGTCCACCCCTCGTTGAACCGGCAACGGCGCCGGCGCTATCCTTTTTCCCGCGCCCACCAGGTCTCGAAAGGCGAGCCCTTTTACCGTGAGTATCGCGATCAAGTGGCACACAGGTACCACAAACGGGAGATCGCCTGTATACCGACAAGCGCCATAGGACATTTGCCTCCGCTACGTTGACGTTCGGCGTCGCAGCCGTGCCGGGGCGCGTCCGCGCAGTTCTGACCAAAGGCGTAACCACACGCCATAAGGCATGCCGAAGCGCGCGATACTTGGCCCGGCCGAAGCTCACCATTGATGTTCTCAGGAATGTCACCGCACCGTCCCGACTTCGCGCGCAAATGGTACGGTATATTTGTCGTTCGCAAATAGCCGATGGATTTCACCGAATGAAATCACCGTTGCGGCAACACCCCCTGCACAAACGTACAGTTCAACGCTTCACCCGACGCGCATCTTGCCGCGACCCATTCGTCCGTGACCACCTCGGAGGTATTATCACGTGGAGAACGTCTGTCGCCGAACAGGCGCGCTTGACGAACTTGAATGATACGCTATCGTTTGATTTACAGGGGATACAGTAAATTTATAACATTCTCCGGAGACTGTCAAGTTTTTTTGCACAATTTAGTCACAGGTAACAAGAGCTCAAATCACGGTTCGGCGAATTCGCTACCTCACATGCAACGCAAGCACCGCTACCGAAACTGCCCGAACAAGGCCGGCCCTGGAGCCCCCACAAGCAGAGCTGCCCCATGCACACGCCCCAAGAGTTCGCGACCGAGAAGGCATCTCACTCACCCCGGAACGCGGTGACGCCCATGCACGTCTGCCTCATCCTTGACAACAACGCCCTGACCGAGACGGTGGTCCAGGCGTTGGAGCGGGCCGGCCGGCATCGCGTGACGGTGTTCCACGACATCAGCGAACTGACACAGAGCACGCTCACCCCCGATGCCATCCTCATCGGCCTCCAGCAGTTCACCGCACTGCGCGAGAACGAGCCGATGGTTTACCTGCGGCTGTCCCGGCGCTCGCGGATCGTCGTTGTGCTGTCGTCCCGCGAATTGCTGGACGCGGCGCACATCCTCGCCTTCGCCGACGCCTGGGTGTTCGAGGACATCAACGTCGACCGGATCAACGAATTGCTCGATCTCGGGCTCGAAGGCCACTGCCTCATGCCGAAGCAGTTCCTTTCGCGCCTGGGCGTCGACGAGATCCGCCTGACCTTGCTGCCCCGCCTCTCGGACCCCGAGTTCGAGACGCTGCGGCTGCTCGGTCAGGGTCTCAACAACCGCACCATCGCCAACCAGCTCGACCTGTCCGAGGCGGTGATAAAATCGATGGTGCGCAGCGTGTTGTCCAAGCTGCACTTCCGCAACCGTACGGAGGCCGGCGTCTTCGCCGCGCGGCAGCAAGGCGCGCTGCAGGCGGCGCGGGACGGGATGGTCCCGCCCCTCTCGCAGCCACACCACCACCATGCGCGCCACGCCGGGGCCTAGGCCCCGGCAAGCGCCGGCCCATTGTCCACCCCCGTTGTCCGACCAGGACGGCAAAAGGCCGGGCCGCCGCCTTCCGTGACACCCTGCGGCTCACGGAAGGCGGCGGCCCGGCCTTTTGCGCCTTCACCCGCCAGCCGTCGCCGCAGCCGGAGCTGCGGCGACCGCGGGGGCGTCTGCGCGTGTTACTGGTGGACGGCGGTGGCGCTCGGCACGGCGCCGCCGGCGAACTCGCCGCCGATGCCGTTGTTGAGGGCCCAGATGGCGGCCTGCGTGCGGTTGGAGGCGTTGATCTTGCGCAGCAGGCTCTTGAGATGCACCTTGACCGTCGCCTCGGTGATGTTCAGGTGGTTGGCGATCATCTTGTTGCTGTCGCCGTTCAGCAGGCAGCGCAGGATCTGCACCTCGCGCTGCGACAGCCCCTTGCGCGACACCGGCATGTCGGTGCCGTTGCCGTTGACCCGACCGCTGATCAGCAGGGCCGCGAGGTGCGTGGGGAACACCTTTTCGCCCATCATGACGAGCTTCAGCGACTGCGCCAGCGCGTCGGACGACAAATCCTTCATCAGGTATCCGTCGGCCCCGGCCTCCAGCGCGTTGGCCAAGCGCCGCGTGCAAAGGTCGCTGGTGAGGATCACCATGCGCGTTTCCGGCAGCAGGGCGCGCAGGCGGCGCATGCCCTCGGCTTCCTCGTCGCCGCCGTTGACCAGGTCGAGGAGGACGAGTTGCGGCCGCAGCCCCCCCTCGACCGAACTGACGGCTTCACGAAGGTTGCCGGCCTCAGCGACGATCTGGAAGGGAGAATCGTCGAGAAGGCGCTTCAGCCCTTCCCGGAACAGCTTGTTGGAGTCGATCAAAAACGCGCGCACTGGTTCCATTGTCAGCTCCCGCGAAATTCGGATAAATGCTCAAAGACTCGACAGGCAATCTTGTGGATCAACGCTACCCGCCGGTCTTCAGACAGCTCCCTCCGATGGCACCTTCGCGCCGATATTTTGGGTGACGATACCCCTGTGTCGTGAAGAACGGTACCACTCTCTGGTATTAAAAGAAGAACGCATTGGACATATGCGCAAAGCTACTTTCTGATTTGGAGTAACCGAGGGATCTTTGTACATTTCATTCAGGCCTCCTGAAAGTATATTCTGGTCGATAACTACCACGAATTCGTGTTTCTCATGAACCCAGAGAGGAGTGCAGCACACTCCAAACGCACCCGGGTTGCATCGAAGGGAGAGGCTCGCGACGGCAAGCGCGTCCCGTGCGGTGAACGCACGCCGCTGCCCCAGCCGGTGGGTCCGGCCAAGCCCAGGGCTTTATACGGAAAGTCGTATGACGTAGAAGGACGGCCGACGTGCTATAGCCGACAGGAACGCCGGGCCGGATCCGGCTGGTGAACGTACGAGGCACCATGACCGTCTGGGACGCAGCCGGGCTGCTGGCGGTGGGCTACCTGCTGCTTCTGGCGCGCAGCGCCTGGAAGCAGGGCGAGTTCCGGCAATTCCTGCGCAGCCTCGCCATCGTCGCCGCGCTGGCCGCGGCGATCGCGGCGGCGGTGGCCGTCAGCGCTGCCCTGGATGCGCGCTGACGGCGCGACGCGGCCCATGACGCGGCCCATGTGGGGTGCGCTTGCGCGCTCACACCTCGTCGCGCTCCTCGGCCAGCCGCATCAGCACGTATTGCCGCATCATCTGGTTGCGGAAGCGATAGCGGATGCGCCCCGGCTCGGGCACCAGCACCAGCACGCCGCCGTGGTCGTCGCCGGCCAGACGCGCCAGCAGTTCCTCGAAACCCGGCACCGGCGTTCGGCCGGCGGCCTCGGCCAGGTCGGCGGGATTGAAAGTGCCGTACTCGTCAGCCGGACACAGCGCGGCGGCGTGCAGCACGTCCTCCAACGCGGCGCGGCGCGCACCGGCCAGGGCGCGGTTGTAGGAGTCGACGATGCCGCGCTCGGCCTCCTGCAGGCAGCGGGTCACCGCGTAGGCGAGATCCTCGCGCTCCACCTGTTCGGAGGAGCGGCTGACCGCGCTGCGCGCCGAATGCAGGCCGAGGAGCTGGGCGTAATACGGCAGCCCGCGCGCGAAGTCGGCGATTCGCCGCACCGTCTCGGGCGCGAAGGTGATGCCCGCGTTCTCGCCGCCCGCCTCGATCAGGCGCTGGATCTCCGCGTCGGTCATCAGCGGCAGGTGCACCGGCACCAGCGAGCGCTGGATCGACGGGTGCTTGCCCAGCAACTGGTCGAGGTTCTCGGCCACGCCGACCACCAGCAGCGTCACCGGGATCGAACTGTCGGTGAGGTTCTTGAACAACTCCGCCAGCTTGTTGCGGAAGTCCTCGTCGGTGATGCGGTCGTACTCGTCGAGGATGAGCAGCGCGTGCGTGCCGTGCACGCCGGACAGCACCTCGTTCAGTTCGGTGACGCTGAAGGTCCCTTCCGGCAGCAGTTCGTTGAAGCTGGCGAAGGTCCGGCGCGAGGCGAACGGGTTGTCGACGGCGCTGCGGTAGTAGGTCGAGGGGATCTTCTTCAGGAAGTGCCGGAAGATGTCCTCGAACGTCAGTTCCGAGCTGCAGGTCTGCTTCAGCGACAGGTACCCGGCTTGCGCCGCCGTCTGCTGGATGGCATTGGCGAGCGAGGTCTTGCCGCGGCCGCGGTCGCCGAACAGGATGACATGCGCCCGCTCCTCCTCGATGGCGGAGATGATGCGCCGCAGCGTGTCGGTTCGGCCGACGAACAGGGCGTTCAGCGCCTGCTTCGGCCGCGTCGGCGTGAAGGCCTCGCGCAGGCGTCCGTTCACCTCCGGCGTCAGGCCGGTGAGCAGTGCCGGCTCGGCCGTGCGCGGCCCGCGCAGCCCGCCGCCGACCGGCAGTTGGAAACGCGGCAGCTCGGTATCGGTGTTCTGCGCCGCCCGCACCTGATGAAGCGGCATCATGCTGGCGCGCGGCCCCTCGCCCGGAGCACCCGCCACCCCGCCGGCCAGTCCGCCGGCGACCGGGCGCAGGCGTGGCCCGGCCTGCGGACCGGCCATCATTCCCGACAGCCCCGACTGGCCCGACTGGCGCGCGACGGACTGCATGCCCCCGCCCGAGGCCGCCGAAACGCCCTCGTCCGCTGCGGCCGCGCGCCGCTTCCGAAAGAAATTCCGCATTGCTTCCGTATCCCGGCAGTCTTGTGAGGGCCGTCCGTCGCGGCGGCGCGGGGAAGCGCCCCAACGCACCCCGGAGGACGGCGTGGCGCACTGCATTTAATCAGCGGGTGCGCCGCCGCCTGCCTGAGATTTCGGATACTATACGGATGCAGAACACCAGCCGAGGGATCCCTTGGTCGCCGGGCGGCGGGCGGAAGAAGAACAGTACCACCTTTGCTTTTGTTGGCCGTGCCCCCGCCCGCCTGCATCCTGACGCCGGGAGCCGGGGCGGACGCGCCGCCTTACAGCCCGAGCGCGTGGCCGACCAGCGTCCAGCCGTAAAGCGTTCCCAGCAGGGTAACCAGCGTGAAGAATTCGCGCACGAACCGCAGGACCGACATGGCGACCTCCCTCTCCTCGATTGGCATCTCATCGCGTGGTGAGTCGGAGCATGCCGGAACGTTAGGGGAACATCAAGCGGAAAGTTCATTCTTTGTTCCCATTCGCGCAAAGCCTTGCGCGCCCGAACACATCGCGACCAACGCCATTGTCGTGACACGGGAATCGGCGGTTCCAGGCACGGTGGCCGTCCGCGCCGGCCGCTTGTCCGTTCCGTCTGGTGTGCCGGGGTCCGAATGCTATAATCTGCCTCTTCAATCGGTTGCTGCGATGCAAGGACCCCACCGGCCCGCGCGCGGGTTATCAGGTGCGGGAAAGGGGAACCCCATCGTATGGACACGACGCACCAGACCTCCTCCGACGCGCCCGCCCCGAACCGCATGCCAGCCCTCGTGCTGGGTGCCCTGGGCGTGGTCTACGGCGACATCGGCACCAGCCCGCTTTACACCCTGCGCGAGGCGTTCGGCGAAACCGGCGGGCTGCCAGTGCAGGAGGCGACGGTCCTGGGCGTCCTGTCGCTGGTCTTCTGGGCGCTGATCATCGTCGTCACCATCAAGTACGTCGCCGTGGTCATGCGCGCCGACAACAAGGGCGAGGGCGGCGTGCTGGCGCTGGGCTCGCTGGCGCAGCGCGGAATCGACGGCCCGCGCGGGCAGCGGGCGCTGATCGGCCTCGCCATCCTCGGCATGGCGCTGTTCTACGGCGACAGCCTGATCACTCCGGCCATTTCGGTGCTGAGCGCGGTGGAGGGGCTGAAGATCGCCACCCCCGTGTTCGAGCCGTTCGTCGTTCCGATCACGCTGGTCGTCATCCTCGGCCTGTTCCTCGTCCAGAAGCAGGGCACGGGGCGCGTCGGCGGCCTGTTCGGCCCGATCATGGCTCTGTGGTTCGCCACCCTGGCCGTCATGGGAATCGTGCAGATCGTGCATTGGCCGGACGTGCTGCGCGCGCTCAACCCGGCCTACGCGATCCAGCTCTTCATCGATCACCGGATCACCGCCTTCTTCGCGCTGGGTGCCGTGGTGCTGTCGGTCACCGGGGCGGAGGCGCTGTACGCCGACATGGGGCACTTCGGCCGTCAGCCCATCCGTACGGCCTGGCTGTTCTTCGTTCTGCCGGCACTGCTGCTGAACTACTTCGGACAGGGCGCGCTGCTGCTGCACGTCGCCGAATCGCTGGAGAACCCGTTCTACCACATGGCCCCGCCATGGGCGCTCTACCCGCTGGTGATCCTGGCGACCATGGCCACGGTGATCGCCAGTCAGGCGGTCATCTCCGGTGCGTTCTCGCTGACGCGGCAGGCGGTGCAGCTCGGCTACCTGCCGCGGCGCGAGATCCGCCACACCTCGGAGCACGAGATCGGGCAGGTCTACATCCCGCGCAACAACTGGCTGCTGATGGGGGGCGTTCTGCTGCTGGTGGTCGGCTTCGGCTCCTCCAGCAATCTCGCCGCCGCCTACGGCGTGTCGGTGACGGGCGCCATGGTGATCGACGCCATCCTGGCCGCCGTCGTGGCCCGCACGCTGTGGGGGTGGAGCCCCATCGTGGTGGCGGTGGCCTTCACCGCCTTCCTGGTCGTCGACCTGGCTCTGTTCGGCGCCACGCTCCTCAAGGTGCCGCAGGGCGGCTGGTTCCCGCTGGTGGTTGCCTTCGGCGTCTTCCTGCTGATGACCACATGGCGCAAGGGCCGCGTCGTTCTGTCCAGGCGGCTGTACGAGGACGCGCTGCCGCTGGAGACGTTCCTCGACCGCATCAAGCCCGAATCGCCGATGCGCGTCGCCGGCACCGCCGTGTTCATGACCGGCAACGCCGAGGTCGTGCCCCACGTCCTGCTGCACAACATCAAGCACAACAAGGTGCTGCACGAGCGGGTGCTCATCCTGACCGTGATTACCGACGACGTGCCGCGCGTCTACGAGGAGCGGGCGATCAGCGTCGACAAGCTGGGCAAGGGCTTCTTCCGGGTGGTCCTGCACTACGGCTACATGGAGCAGCCGCACATCCCGCAGGCGCTGGAGCGCTGCCGCAAGTAC
>DASPIO010000284.1:0-6807 GCA_035629155.1 Azospirillum sp.
TTTCCCCGCGCGGCGGCCACACCAGCGTGCCTTGGCAGCGCCCTTCCACCGTCTCCACATGCCCGTCCGGCCAAGCCAGCGACAGCGCGCAGACGAAGTAGGCGGAGCGGTCGGCCTTCCCGGCCAGCCCGTCCTCGACCTTCTGCATGGCGATGCGGAAATCCTTGGTCGGCCCGGCCCAGCGCGCCGAATAGATCCCCGGATCGCCGCCCAGCGCCGGCACCACCAGCCCGCTGTCGTCGGCCAGCGCGATGTGCCCGGCCTTCGCCGCCGCCAGCGCCTTCAGTTCCGCGTTCGCAACGAACGTGAGGCCGGTTTCCTCCGGCTCGGGCAGGCCGAGTTCGATGTTGGACTTGAAGGACTTGGCGTAGGGCCGCAGCAGGTCGGCGATCTCCCGCACCTTGCCGGGGTTGTGCGTGGCGATGACCAGCGTGTCGCCGGTGAAGTGGCGGGGGGTGGTCATGTCAGTCCTTCTTCGAATCCAGTTGCGGCGGCATGAAGCGGCCCTGCGTCGCCAGTTCCATGGCGGTCTCGACGCGGACCAGCCGCCGGTCCATGTCGCGGACATCGCGGGCGAGCTGCTTGACCTCGCCGGACATCGCCACGACCCGGTCGTTGAGCTGGATGGTGGTCTTCAGCCCGTCAAGGATGCGGTCGGTGATGCCCATCAGTGCGCGCCCCCGTGCGCGAAGTGCTCCCGGGTCGCCCTGATCTCGCGCTCGGCCTCGGCCAGAGCGGCCAGCGCCTCCTCGTTGCTCCGTTGCAGCACGCCGAGCAGCGCCTCGATGTCATCAAGGCGCTCGTCGTCCGGATCGAAGGCGTCGATGGAGCGGCGTACGAATTCGCCGACCGACGCCTTCGCCTGCTTGGCCCGCGTTTCCAGGTGTCGCTTTTCCTGAGGGGTCATCAGAATGACCACCCGTTCCGTCGCTGCTTCGGCCATGGCTCCCTCCAGGACGCACATTGCAATGTCATGCACATGACAATGTGCGCCATGGATGGCCAACCGGCAAGGGCGCAATCGGCGTCAGGCGATGTTCAGCGCCGCCTTCTGCAACGCCACCAGCTCGTCGACGCCCTTCTGCGCCAGCGCCAGCAGCTCGAGGAACTGGTCGTGGCCGAAGGGCTTCTCCTCGGCGGTGCCTTGCACCTCGACGATGCCGCCGCGGCCGGTCAGCACGAAGTTGGCGTCGGCCTGGGCGTTGGAATCTTCGGCGTAGTCGAGGTCGAGCACCGCCTTGCCCTGGAAGATGCCGCAGGACACCGCGGCCACCTGGTCGGTCAGCGGCATCTTCTTGATGGCGCCGATGGTCAGCAGGTGCTGGAAGGCGAGGTGCAGCGCCACGTAGGCGCCGGTGATCGACGCCGTGCGGGTGCCGCCGTCCGCCTGCAGGACGTCGCAGTCCACCTTGATCTGCACCTCCGGCATGGCGGCGCGGTCGGTGACGGCGCGCAGCGCGCGGCCGATCAGGCGCTGGATCTCCTGCGTGCGGCCGGACTGCTTGCCCTTCGCCGCCTCGCGGTCGGTGCGCGAGTGGGTGGAGCGCGGCAGCATGCCGTATTCCGCCGTCACCCAGCCGAGGCCGGTGCCCTTGAGGAAGCGCGGCACGCTGTCGTCCACGCTGGCGGTGCACAGCACGTGCGTGTCGCCGAAGCGCACGAGGCAGGAGCCTTCCGCGTACTTGGCGAAGCCGGGTTCGAGCGTGACGGTGCGCAGCGCGTCGGGAGAGCGGCCGGAGGGACGCATCGATATTTTCCATAGGATGATGAAACGGGGCGGCAGGCTAGCGGCTCGAACCCGGCGCGTCCAGAGGGCCACGTTGATTCAGGGCCCCGACCTCCTTAAATTCCAAGCCGCGGTTGCAAGAAAGTCGTATCGTGCCGCCGCGTAACCAGGACCCCGACACGCGTACACCCAGACAGCAAACCCATGATCAGCGAGCTGAACCAACGATCGCGCGAGATCTTCCGGATGATCGTCGACGCCTACGTGACGTCGGGCGAGCCGGTGGGCTCGCGCACGATCTCGCGGCGGCTCGGCATGACCCTGTCGCCCGCGACGATCCGCAACGTCATGGCCGATCTGGAGGAGCAGGGACTGCTCTACGCCCCGCACACCTCGGCCGGCCGCATCCCCACCGAAGCCGGGCTGCGCCTGTTCGTCAACGGCCTCCTCGAGATCGGCGCCGTCACCGAGGAGGAGCGCGAGGCCATCGAGGCCAAGTGCAATTCCTCCGGCCGCACGCTGCCCGACATGCTGACCGAGGCGACCTCGATGCTGTCCGGCCTGTCGCACTGCGCCGGCCTCGTCATGGCGCCGAAGAGCGACCGGCCGTTGCGCCACATCGAGTTCGTCCCGCTGGCCCCCGGCCGCGCGCTGGTGGTGCTGGTGAACGAGGACGGGCTGGTCGAGAACCGCGTGGTCGAGGTGCCGCTGGGCCTGCCCAGTTCGACCTTGCAGATGGCCTCCAACTTCCTCAGCGCCAAGCTGGTCGGCCGCACGCTGGACGAGGCGCGCCAGCAGGTGCTGTACGAGATCCAGGAGCAGAAGACCGAGCTGGACGAGGTGTCGCGGCGCGTCGTCGCCGCCGGCCTCGCCACCTGGGGCGGCAGCCCGCAGGACGGCCAGTTCATCGTGCGCGGCCAGGCCAAGCTGCTGGAGGACGTCACCGCGCTGTCCGACCTGGAGCGCGTGCGCGCCCTGTTCGAGGCGCTGGAGACCAAGGAGGCGATGCTGCGCCTGCTGGACGCCACCGGCAAGGGCGACGGCGTGCAGGTGTTCATCGGGGCGGAGAACGTGCTGTTCAACCACTCCGGCTGTTCGCTGATCGTCTCGCCGTTCCGCAACGGGCGCGAACAGGTCATCGGCGCCATCGGGGTCATCGGCCCGACACGCATCAACTACGCCCGCATCATTCCGCTGGTGGACTACACCGCCAAGGTCATCAGCCGCCTCGTCGGCTGAGCCACCACCGACCGAATGGCATTCACAACCCTCGCTTCGACACGAAAGCCGAACAGAGAGAGACGATGAGCGATCCGATCAACAACAACAAGCCCGCCGACGCCGAGGGCCAGGTCATCGCCGACAGCGGCACCGATTCCGCCGAGCCGGACACCGCCTCCTCCGACGAGCGCGTGGCCAAGCTGGAGGCCGAGGTCGCCAGCCTGAAGGACCAGCTCCTGCGCGCCATGGCCGAGGCGGAGAACACCCGCCGCCGCGCCCAGCGCGACCGCGAGGACGCCACCAAATACGCCGTGTCCGGCTTCGCCAAGGACCTGCTGGCCGTGGCCGACAACCTGCGCCGCGCGCTGGAGGCGGTGCCGCCGGAGGGCCGCGAGAAGGACGAGATGCTCAAGAGCCTCGCCATCGGCGTGGAGGCGACCGAGCGCCAGCTCCTCTCCGCCTTCGAGCGGGCCGGCATCAAGAAGCTGGAGCCGGTGGGCGAGCCGTTCGACCCGAACTTCCACCAGGTGATGTTCGAGATCGAGAACACCGGCAAGCCGGCCGGCACCGTCGTCCAGGTCCTGCAGAACGGCTACGTCATCCATGGCCGCCTGCTGCGCGAGGCGATGGTCGGCGTCGCCAAGCGCGGGCCGGAGGACAACGGCCAGCAGGTCGACACCAAAGCGTAATCCCCCGGGCCCCCCCCCGGAGCCCAGCGCATACCAGCCCGGCCGCGCAACGCGGCCGGGTCTCCTTGACCCGCTGGGCTTTCGTCGATACCGAATCCCGCCCCCGCGAAAGCGACCGGCCGAACGGAGAGCCAGAGCGTGCCGAAGAGCGTCCTGACCGTCGACGATTCCAAGACCATCCGCGACATGGTCGCCTTCACGCTGACCAAGGCCGGCTACGCCGTGCAGGAGGCGCCGGACGGCGCCGCCGGGCTGGCGCTGGTCAACAAGCAGAAGTTCGACTGCATCATCACCGATCTCAACATGCCGGGCATGGACGGGCTGGCGCTGACCCGCGCGATCCGCACCAGCGCCACCAACCGCGCCACCCCGGTGCTGCTGCTGACCACCGAGGCCGATCCGGCCAAGAAGACCGCCGGCCGCGAAGCCGGCGCCACCGGCTGGCTGGTCAAGCCCTTCAACCCGGAAAAGCTGGTCGAGACGGTCAGGAAGGTCTGCCCGTGAAGATCACCGACCTGCCCTTCGGCCTGACCGACTGGAGCGAGGTCCCGGCCACCACGCACCCGGGCGAGCGTGGCCATGCGCTGTGGCGCACGCGCCAGTTCGGCGACATCCGCGTGCGGATGGTGGAGTATTCGCCCGGCTACCTCGCCGACCACTGGTGCAGCAAGGGGCACATCCTGCTGTGCCTGACCGGCGCGATGGTGACCGAACTGGCCGACGGCCGCACCTTCACGCTCACCCCCGGCGTCAGTTATCAGGTCGCCGACGGCGCCGAACCGCACCGCTCCTCCACCGAAACCGGCTGCACGCTGTTCATCGTGGATTGAGCGCGGGTCGTAATGTTGGGTTTTCGCTGCGCTCAACCCAACCTACCCGAGCGCTCTCGTAGGTTGGGTTAAGCCGCAGGCGCAAACCCAACGTCACCCCTTCGCCCCGAACAGGAACTCCCCCTCCGGGTCGTGCGCCTGGAAGCGGGTGCGCGCCGCGGCCCGGCTGGACACGGCGTAGCAGTAGGCGCAGCCGTGCGGGCAGGTGTCGTAGGCGCCGATGTCGCGGCTCTCGGCGCACAGGCAGCCGAGGCGGTTGCCCTTGGTGCGGGCCTTCAGCGGCGCCCCGGCCACGTCGGACAGCCGCACGGCGTCCACGCAGCGCGCCGGCGCCACGCCCGGCGTGTCGAGCAGGGCGGGCTGCGTGCACAGCGTCAGCGCCATGCCGTGCTCCGCCGCGATGCCGGCGAGGTCGGCCAGCAGCGCGCGCGCCTCCCCCGCCTCCGGCATCCGCCACGCGAAGCCGCCCGCGCGCGCCGCCGCGTCCAGGTTGCGGGCGGTCTTGCGGTAGGGCTGCATGACGGAAACGGTCACCTCGTCGGTCAGCCCGCGCAAGCTCCCGGCCAGCCGGGCGAAGGTCTCCCGGTGCCAGTCCGGCGGCGTCAGCGTCGTCAGCACGATGGGGTCGTAGCGCCACACCGCCGCCCGCGGCCCCCAACGGTCGCGCACGCGGCGGACCTGCGCCACCGCCTCCTCCCAGCCGATGACCGAGCGCTCCAGGGCGCGCGGGGTGCCGGTGACGGTGACCTGCGCCACGAAGGGGATGCCCTGCCCGTCCACCACGTCGAGCGCGTCGAGGAAGGGCGCGAGGTTGCGCGTCCAGAAGACGAAGCCGTCGACCGCCCCGCGCGTCAGGTCCACCCGCCCCGGCGGGCCACCGTAGGGGTTGGCCACCCGCGCGTACCCGGCCGCCAGCCGGTTGAGGAACCAGCGGCCGTAGAAGGCCGGGATGTCGGTGCGGTAGCTGGCCGAGACGATCATGGCCGGACCATGGGTGCGAGTCCCCTTGCGATCAAGGCCGGACGCCCTATGGTCTGCGCCGATGGCGACGGAGGATACGATGGCGGACGACTGGCGGACGGTGGAATGGGGCGATGCGGTGCGCTTCCGGGTGCCCGCGCACTGGGCGCCGGCGGTCGAGGAGCGCGAGGGCATGGACGTCCTCACCTTCCGCCCAGCGGATTCCGTCGGCGGCACGCTCAACGTGCTGGTGGACGAGCGCACCCCCGCTGCCGGCGAGAGCGCCGAGGCGGTGCTACAGGAGATGGCGCTGCGCTTCGTGCGTCCCGATGACACACGCGCCAGCGACCGCACGGTGGAGGACCGCGCCGACGGCGCCCGGCTTGCCCAAGTGGCGATGGTCACCGAGGAGGACGGCCGGGTGGAGAGCCATTATCTGTGGCTGCTCGGCCGCGTGGACGGCGGGCGCGTGGGTGTGGCGATGTTCAGCTATACATTGCCGGCACGGCTGGACGGGCAGGAACCGCACGTCTCGACGCTTGCCGCGCTCGACGCCGCCATCCGGGCGGCGGTGCTTTTGTAGGATGCTTCCGCAGGAAGGGTCACGCCGGGGGCGTGGACGCCCCCGCACGGCGTCCCGCCTCAGCAGTGCCCGGCGCTGCCGGCCATCAGGGCCTTGAGCTGGGCGGCCTGGGGATCGAGGGCCAGCGCGGCCTCCTCCGCGGCCAACGCCGCCAGCCCGATGAAGCGGGCCAGGTCGTCGAGGTCGCTCTTCGCCGCGTCATCCTTCAGGCTGTCGAGGCAGGATTTGATCGCGAGAGCCACGTCGCGCCGATCTTCGATCATCGTACTCACCCTACGAAACGGTTTCCAGTTCGCTCGTTCCCAGCGGCGGCCCCCCAAGCGAACCAAGACCGGCGCCGTCGACCGAAGCATATACCATAGGAAGGGGTATCTTTCACTATTAGAATCTTGGGACAACCAAGATAACAATGCCACGAAAGGTCGCAGGCGGCGCAGAAAACACACCGAGTACTGTTAACTGAACGTTAACGATGAGGGTCTCGCTTGGTTTTTCGTTTCCGCTACTGTTGATGGGCGGTGACGAACGGCGCGCGGGGGCGCATATCCGGATATATACAATCCGTCTCTTGGAGTGCGTACGTATTCTCTTCTTCGGCGAGGTGAAATCCCCCAGCCCCACAGGGGCATACCCCCATCGGAAGAGATTCGCGCAGAGACGATGCGCGGGGGGCGTTGCACGCGGTAAGACACCTGCCTATATCTGCGCGGACAGTCGCATTTCACCGAAACCGTTCCACCGACCAGTGGGGATCCGGGCGGTGCCGGTAGCAGGGCCGCCAGGGATCTGCCGGACAAC
>DASPIO010000285.1:0-3848 GCA_035629155.1 Azospirillum sp.
CTTGTGCGGATCGTGGCGCAGGATGTCGCGGTCCTTGCAGGTGCCCGGCTCGCCCTCGTCGGCGTTGATGACCAGGTAGACCGGCTTGTCGGTGACGTTCTTGGGCATGAAGGACCACTTCATGCCGGTCGAGAAGCCGGCACCGCCACGCCCGCGCAGGCCGGACTCCTTGACCTGCTCGATGATCCAGTCCTTGCCCTTCTCCAGGACGGCCTTGGTGCCGTCCCAGTCGCCGCGGCGCTTGGCGGCATCCAGACCGAAGTCCTGGAAGCCGTAGAGGTTCGTGAAGATCCTATCTTCGTCGCGAAGCATGCTCCCGGCCTCCTCAGTCGTCGCCCTGGGTGGCGGCTTCGCCACAGAAGGCCTTCAGCGTCGTCGGGCCGCCCACCGGTTCGGAGGAGCGGCGGCCGATCTGCGATCCGGCCTTCGGCATGTCGCCGCGCTTCAGCGCGTCGATGATCTTTTCCATGTGCTCGGGCGACACGTCCTCGTAGTAGTCGTCGCCGATCTGCACCACCGGCGCGTTGACGCAGGCGCCGGAGCACTCGACCTCGTGCAGCGAGAACTGGCCGTCGTCCGACACCTCGCCGACGTGGATGCCCAGCTTGTGTTCGCAGGTCGCGACAATGTCGTCCGATCCGCGCAGCCAGCAGGGCGTGGTCGTGCACACCTGGATCATGTGCCGGCCGACCGGCACCTTGTTGTACATCGTGTAGAAGGTCGCCACCTCGTACACGCGGATGCGCGGCATCGACAGCAGGTCGGCCACGTAGTCCATGGCGACGCGCGGCAGCCAGTTGTCGTTCTGGCGCTGGGCCAGATCGAGCAGCGGCATGCAGGCGCTGGCCTGCCGCCCTTCCGGGTACTTGGCGATGATCCGCTTCGCCCGCTCCAGGTTCTCGGGCGTGAAGGCGAAGGTGGCCGGCTCGTTCGCCGGGACCGAAGCGTGCGCGCTCATCGGTCGATTTCTCCGAAGACGATGTCCATCGACGCGATGTTCGCCACTGCGTCGGCCAGCATGTGCCCCTTCGACATGAAGTCGAGGCCCTGAAGGTGGGCGAAGCCGGGCGAGCGAATCTTGCACCGGTACGGCTTGTTGGTGCCATCGGCCACGAGGTACACCGCGAACTCGCCCTTCGGCGCCTCGGTGGCCGTGTAGGTCTCGCCGGCCGGCACGTGGAAGCCCTCGGTGTAGAGCTTGAAGTGGTGGATGAGCGCTTCCATCGACCGCTTCATCTCGCCGCGCGGCGGCGGCGACACCTTGCGGTCCTGCACGCGCACCGGACCGTCGGGCATCTCCTTGATGCACTGGCGGATGATGCGCAGCGACTGCTTCATCTCCTCCATGCGCACCAGATAGCGCGCCCAGCAGTCACCGGTCAGGCCGACCGGAATGTCGAAGTCCAGCTTGTCGTAGACTTCGTAGGGCTGCTGCTTGCGCAGGTCCCACGCCACGCCCGAACCGCGCAGCATCGGGCCGGAGAAGCCCCAGTCGAAGGCCTCCTCCTTGCTGACGATGCCGATGTCGACGGTGCGCTGCTTGAAGATGCGGTTCTCGGTCAGCAGCGATTCGATGTCGTCGATGAACTTCGGGAAACGCTCGGTGAAGTTCCAGACGTCCTCGTCCAGGCCCTTCGGGATGTCCCACGCGACACCGCCCGGACGGAAGTACGCCGCATGGAGGCGCGCACCCGAGGCACGCTCGTAGAACTCCATGAGGATTTCGCGCTCCTCGAAGCCCCACAGCGCCGGCGTGATCGCACCGACGTCGAGCGCGCCAGTGGTGAGCGTCAGCAGGTGGTTGAGGATGCGGGAGATTTCGGCGAACATCACCCGGATGTACTGCGCGCGGACCGGCGCCTGGATGCCCAGCAGCTTCTCGATGGCCAGCACATAGGTGTGCTCCATCGACATCGGGCAGACGTAGTCGAGGCGGTCGAAGTACGGCAGCGCCTGGAGGTACGTCTTGTACTCCATCAGCTTCTCGGTGCCGCGGTGCAACAGGCCGATGTGCGGGTCGCAGCGCTCGACCACCTCGCCGTTCAGCTCCATGACCAGGCGCAGCACGCCGTGGGCCGCGGGATGCTGCGGCCCGAAGTTCATGGTGTAGGGCTTGATCTGCGTCTTGGCCGACTGCGTCGCGGTCGGGCTCACGGAAGTGGCGACAGTCACGGCTTGCCCCCCTGGTCCTGGGCCTTCTCGTCACCGGGCAGCATGACGTTGGTCATGCCTTCCCACGGGCTCAGGAAGTCGAACGTGCGGAAGTCCTGCGTCAGGCGCACCGGCTCGTACACCACGCGCTTCTGGTCCTCGTCGTAGCGGACCTCGACGTAGCCGGTGAGCGGGAAGTCCTTGCGGAACGGGTGCCCCTCGAAGCCGTAGTCGGTAAGGATGCGGCGCAGGTCGGGATGGTCGGCGAAGAACACCCCGTAGGTGTCCCACGTCTCGCGCTCGAACCAGTTGGCGAGGCTGAAGACGGGCACGACGGTGGGGACGGGCGTGTCCTCGTCGGTCCACAGCTTCACGCGGATGCGCCGGTTCTGCGACACGCTCAGCAGGTTGTAGACGACCTCGAAGCGCTCCGCGCGCTCCGGCCAGTCCACCGCCGTGACGTCCACCAACTGCTCGAACCGGCACTTGGCGTCGTCGCGCAGGAAGGTCAGGACCTTCACGATCGAGGGCCGGCGAACCGTGATCATCAGTTCGCCGAGCTTGAGCTCCACCTTCAGGACGTCGTCACCCAACTGAGAGGCGACGTGATCCCCGAGCTCCTTGAGCGCGTGTTCGGACATGGGATGCTGCCTAGTCCTTCTCTTCGGTCAGCGGGCGATGCGGTTGCCGCGCCGGATCTTCTTTTGCAGCTGCAGGATGCCATACACCAGCGCCTCGGCCGTCGGCGGGCAGCCGGGAACGTAGATGTCGACCGGCACGATCCGGTCACACCCGCGCACCACCGAGTAGCTGTAGTGGTAATAGCCGCCGCCGTTGGCGCACGAGCCCATGGAGATGACCCAGCGCGGCTCCGGCATCTGGTCGTAGACCTTGCGGAGCGCCGGGGCCATCTTGTTGGTCAGCGTGCCGGCGACGATCATGCAGTCGGACTGGCGCGGGCTGGGACGCGGGATGACGCCGAACCGGTCCAGGTCGTACCGGCTCATGTAGGCGTGGATCATCTCCACCGCGCAGCAGGCCAGACCAAAGGTCATCGGCCACAGCGACCCCGTGCGGGCCCAGGCGAGCACGTCCTCGTACTTGGCGAGGATGAAGCCCTTTTCCTGGATCTCCTCGGTGACGGCGCGCAGGTAGGCGTCCTGTTCCGGTCCGGGCGGAATCGGCGCCAGCTTGGCGGCCTCTACTCCCATTCCAGAGCTCCTTTCTTCCATTCGTAGATGAAGCCGATGGTCAGCACGCCCAGGAACACGATCATCGACCAGAAGCCGAACATGCCGATGTCGCCCAGGGCCACGGCCCAGGGGAACAGGAAGGCGACTTCCAGGTCGAAAATGATGAACAGGATGGAGACCAGATAGAACCGCACGTCGAACTTGTTGCGGCTATCCTCGAACGGCTCGAAACCGCACTCGTAGGGGGAGACCTTCTCCGCGTCCGGCGCCTTCGGCGAGATCACCCACGAGGCCACCACCATGACGGCGGCAAGGGCCACGGCGATCAGCAGGAAGACCAGGATCGGAAGGTATTCATAGATCAGCGGATTGGTCACCGCAGTCCTCCCATGGACCAAACCACGCACGCCGCAACCGGCCCGGAAGGGGGCCGACGCGCCACGCCGTGGTGGTATAAGACTGGATTAGCCCGTCAGACGCGGCGCAATATAGGCCGGTTGTCTG
>DASPIO010000286.1:0-6693 GCA_035629155.1 Azospirillum sp.
GGTTGGGGTGACGGGCCACCTGCACCTTCTGCGCCGGCGTCAGCTTGGCGTAGGTCTGGCGCAGCAGCTTGTCGACCTTGCCCTGCAGCTTGGCGACCTCGTCGGCGATGTTGATGTCGCCGGCGTCGGTGAGGTGCCGCAACTCCTCGATCTTGCCTTCGAGTTCGGCAATCGGCTTCTCGAATTCCAGGAAGGTCTGCATGTCCGGTAAATCGCGGAGAACGGCAAAAAGACCGGGGTACCTACCACGTGCCGCACCGCCGCGCCATAGCCGAATGCTGCGGATGCGACAAGGCCGCTCGCCGCCGCCGCTCCGGCGCGTTATCCTTACCTCCATGACGACCTTCAAGGACCATTTCTCCGGCCACGCCGGGGACTACCGCGCCTTCCGCCCGCTCTATCCGGCCGCCTTGGCCGACGCGCTGGCCGACGCGGCGCCGGCGCACGGCCTCGCCTGGGACGTGGGGTGCGGCAACGGGCAGCTTTCGGTCGATCTGGCGCGGCGCTTCGCCCGCGTGATCGCCACCGACGCCAGCGCTCCGCAGATCGAGGCCGCGACTCCGCACGAGCGCGTGGAGTACCGCGTCGCCCCCGCCGAATCCGGCGGCCTGCCCGACGCCTCCGCCGACCTGATCGTCGCCGCACAGGCGGCGCACTGGTTCGACCTGCCGGCCTTCTACGCCGAGGTGCGCCGCGCGGCCCGGCCGGGGGCCGCCCTCGCGCTCGTCACCTACGGCGCCATCGAGGCGGAGGACGCGGCCCTGCGCACGGCCCTGCGGGCCTTCCACGACGACACGCTGGGCCCCTGGTGGCCGGCGGAACGCGCGCATGTGGGCACCGGCTACCGCTCCCTGGACTTCCCCTTCCCCGAACGGCCGGCGTCGCCGCTGGCCATGGAGGCGCGCTGGACGCTGCCGCAGGTGCTGGGCTACCTGGACACGTGGTCGTCGGTGAAGGCGTGGATCAAGGCGGAAGGCGGCGACCCGGTGGCCGGCTTCGGCCGGGAGATCGCGCCACTCTGGGGCGACCCGGAGCAGGCGCGACTGATCCTGTGGCCGCTGGCGATCCGGCTGGGGCGGGTGGAAGGCTGACGAGCGGCGTTTAGTGCCGCCTGTGGCGGGTACGCGAACCATAGCAAAGATGGTTGACAGCATTATCAATGATAACATTTTATCGCTGCCGCCAAATTCAAAAATCATTGATGTCACGATGCAGTGGGCGAAATGCTTGAGTCAGCTACTAAAACGGACAAATAGAAAACCGCCACAACACTAGCCTTTCTTACCGACATCACACAAGCTTTTCTCTAATCAAACGCCGCGTGAATGATATTACAGATCGAACCTGCTCATTTTCGAATTCGTCCCACGCAGCATGAGCAGCTTCATTTCTTAACCCAGCTGCGGCCAAAGCCTCCTTAGCCTCCAATTTCGTCAACACTCCAGCGGTTTTCAAAGCATTAATTAGCGCGTCAAGATTTTTCCCCTTGATATCATTGCCATTTAAATGGTTGAGTTTTCGTATTGCGTCTTCAAATATTACTCCGACCAAGACGGCCGCCGGATCCTTCCTCCCCTCTTCAAGATAACTTTCAGCATGATCGATAATATCGTCAAATGTTTCCGCTGAAATTCTAATCTCGACCGAGCGCAACAACCCTATCTCGATGTCCTCAATAAGCCTCTCCAATAAATCAGATAATTCCAC
This sequence comes from Azospirillum sp., assembly GCA_035629155.1. Taxonomy (GTDB): domain Bacteria; phylum Pseudomonadota; class Alphaproteobacteria; order Azospirillales; family Azospirillaceae; genus Azospirillum. Next base: position 1,708 of record DASPIO010000286.1, read on the forward strand.
CATCAACTCTGCGACATTTTGTTCCGGCACCCCGGCTGCCATGTTGTAAATTATTTTCGCACGCGCCAGATACGGCGAGCTATCTTCAAGCCCAGCTTTGCTCACAGCGCTGATAGCAGCAGCAATCCAAGCCCGACAGCGAGAAACCCCCACAGAACGCGCAGAAAAGAGACGTACAATTTTTTTCGATTCAGCAACGAGCGATTTAATCCTTTTCGTCACAATTTCTTCGTTACGCATAGAATCCCCCATATTTTTTCTCATACGCGACGCGACTCGCGATCGCCTCCGTTGACGAAATATTTGATCAGCTATCGCTCTTGCTAATTAGAGATTTCTCTTTCCACTATGTACCATCATCGCCTCACGCCCCCGCCGCGACGATCCGCTCGTAGGCCGGCAGCGTCAGGAACTCCACGAAGTCGTTGCGCTCCACCAAGTCGCGGAACAGCGCCGCCGCCTCGCCCCACGCGCCCGACTCGTACGCCGCGTCGCCCAGGCGGGCCTTCCAGGCGGCCAGTTCGTCGGCGATCACCTGATCCACCAATTCCATCGTCACCGTGCGGCCATCGTCCAGGGCGGCGGCGTGGTGCACCCACTGCCAGACCTGCGTGCGGCTGATCTCGGCAGTGGCGGCGTCCTCCATCAGGTTGAACAGCGGCACGCAGCCGAGGCCGCGCAGCCACGCCTCGATGTAGCCCAGGCCCACCGCCACGTTCATGCGCAGGCCCGCCTCGGTGCGCGGCCCTTCCGGAACCTTCAGCAGGTCGGCGGCGGTCACGGCCACGTCCTGGCGCTTCCTGTGGATCTGGTTGGGCGTCGGCATGTGGCGGTCGAACACCTCCATGGCGACGGGGACGAGGCCGGGGTGCGCCACCCAGGTGCCGTCGTGGCCGTTGGTCGCCTCGCGCTCCTTGTCGGCGCGCACCTTGGCGAAGGCGGCCTCGTTGGCGGCCGGGTCGTTCTTCACCGGGATGAAGGCCGCCATGCCGCCGATGGCCGGGGCGTTGCGCCGGTGGCAGGTCTTGATCGCCAGCTGGCTGTAGGAGCTGAGGAAGTGCACGTCCATGCCGACCGTCGCGCGGTCGGGCATGACGGCGGCCGGGTCGTTGCGGAACTTCTTGATGAAGCTGAAGATGTAGTCCCAGCGCCCGCAGTTCAGGCCGGCCGAATGGTCGCGCAGCTCGTAGAGGATCTCGTCCATCTCGAAGGCGGCCAGGATCGTCTCGATCAGCACGGTCGCCTTGATGGAGCCGTGCGGGACGCCGACGTACTCCTCGGCCAGCGTGAACACCTCGTTCCACAGCCGCGCCTCGAAGTGGCTCTCCAGCTTCGGCAGGTAGAAGTAGGGGCCGGAGCCGCGCGCCAGCAACTCCTTGGCGTTGTGGAAAACGTATAGGCCGAAGTCGAACAGCCCGGCGGAGACCGGCTGCCCCTCGAACAGCACGTGCTTCTCCACCATGTGCCAGCCGCGCGGACGCACCTTCAGAACGGCGGTCTTCTCGTTCAGCGCGTAGGCCTTGCCGGTCGCCGGGTCGGTGTGGGCGATGGTGCGGCGCACGGCGTCGCGGACGTTGATCTGCCCCTCGACCTGATTGGTCCAGGATGGGCAGTTGGCGTCCTCGAAGTCGGCCATGAACACCTTGGCGCCGGAATTGAGCGCGTTGATGACCATCTTGCGGTCGACCGGGCCGGTGATCTCGACGCGGCGGTCCTGGAGGTCGGCCGGCAAAGGCGCGATGGTCCAGTCGCTCTCGCGGATGGCCTTCGTCTCGGGCAGGAAGTCCGGCTTCTCGCCCTTGTCGATCAGCTCCTGGTGCTTCCGGCGCACGGCCAGCAGCCGCTCGCGCTCGGGGCCGAAGCGCATCTCCAGCTCGGCGATGAAGGCGCAGGCCTCGGGCGTCAGGATCTCCTCGAAGCCCGGCAGCATCGGGCCCAGGATGTCCAGCCCGGAGATGGTCGTCGCCATGTCGTGTCCCCCTTGATCGACGGCTTCCGTCCGCGCGTATAGCACGCCCCGGGCCGGCACCGAAGGTGTTGATCAGCTTCCCGCCTTGCGCCGCGCCAGCGGATGGTGTTCCACCACCACGCGGCGCAGGCGGTCGGACACCACGTGGGTGTAGATCTGCGTGGTGGCGATGTCCGCGTGCCCCAGCATCTTCTGCACCGATCGCAGGTCGGCGCCGTGGTCCAGCAGGTGCGTGGCGAAGGCGTGGCGCAGCACGTGCGGGCTGACCTTGTCGGGGTCGATGCCGGCGGTGACGGTCAAGTCCTTGAGGATCTGCGCGAAGCGCTGGCGCGTCAGGTGCCCGGCGTCGGACGTGCGCGAGGGGAACAGGAACTTCGCCTGCAACGTCTCGCGCTCGGGCACCAGGAACTCCTTGCGCAGCGGCAGGTAGGCGGTGATGGCGTCGCGCGCGGGGTCGGAGAGCGGCACCATGCGCTCCTTCCCCCCCTTGCCGCGCACGATCAGCCCGCGCCCGTCGCGCAGGATGGCCGACAGCGGCAGGCCCACCAGTTCCGACACGCGCAGCCCGGTGGCGTAGAGGATCTCCAGCAATGCCACCAGCCGCGTCCCCTCCGGCCCGCCGCGCCGGCGCGCGGCGTCGATCAGCGCCAGCACCTCCGCCTCGCTCAGCACCTTGGGCAGGGGGCGGCCCTGCTTGGGGCTGTCCAGCGCCGACGCCGGGTCGTCCGTGCGCCGCCCTTCCGACACCAGGAAGCGGTAGAACTGCCGCAACGCCGACAGCCGGCGGGCCACCGTGCGCGGCGCCGGTGCCGCGTCGGCGTGCGCCAGATGGGAGAGGTAGGCGCGCAGATCCTCGGTCCCCGCCGCTTCCAGCGCCAGCCCGCGCTGGGCCAGCCAGCGCGACACGTCCATCAGGTCGCGCTCGTACGCCTGACGGGTGTTGAGCGCCGCCCCGCGCTCCGCCATCAGCATGTCGAGGAAGGCGTCAAGCTCCGGCGAAACCGACAGGGATCGCGGCTTGCACGGACGGCCACGGCGCTTTTCGGTCACCCGGTCCCCCTTCTTCTCTTCCATGGTCAACCCGTCACCGCCGCGGCGACGGCCTCGCGGGCCAGCGCGCGCGCCTCGGCGTCCAATCCCACCGCCCGCAGCGACGCGACGATGCGCGCCATCACCACGGGCGACGTTCCCGCCGGCCCCAGCTTGCCCATCAGCGCGAGCGACGCCAGCACGGTTTCTCCCGTGCGTCCCTCCGCCGCAGCGAACTTCAGCCGATCCCACAGCGCCGGGTCGGGCGCCGGGCCGGCGCCGGCGGGGGCGGCGCCATCGGCGGCAGCCAGCCACGCGTCCTCCGGCACCGCCACGCCCTGCGCCTGGAGGAGCCCCAGCAACCCGGCGGCGCGCGCCTTGGTCGCCGGGTCGCCGGGCCGCAGCACGTCGTCCAGCCACGCCTGAAGGCCCGCCGGCCCGGCCCACGACGCCGCCAGCGGCCACAGCCGCACGCCGCCGCCGGAGCGCGCGCCGAGGTCGAGCCAGCGCCGCGCCGCGTCCTCGCGCCCTTGCGCGGTGTAGAGCCGCGCCGCCGCCGGGGCCAAGGGGGCCGCCTGCGCGTTCGGCGTCACGCTGTCGAGCATGGCCGCCACCACGGCACCCGCCGGCCCGGCCAGCATCGGCGGGTCGAGCAGGTCGAGCGCCAGCGCCGCCAGCGCCATGCGCCGGTTGCCGTCCATCGCCCCGGCGAAGGCCTGCTGGACGAGGCCGCGCACGCGCGCTCCCCGGTCGCGCGCCGCCAGGTCACGCAGACGCATCGGTTCGTCGCCGCGCGCCGGGGCGGCCTGGTACGCCTCACCCAGCGCGCGGGCGTCGAGGAACTGCATCAGCGCCGCCCGCTCGGCCGCGGCCACGCGGGTCGCCGGGTCGGTCGCCGTGTTGCGCGCCACGGCGGCAAGGCGCGCCGGCTCATCCAAAGCGACCGCCTCCGGCGGCACCGGCAGGTTCAGCACGCGCAGCATGGCCAGCGTCAGCGGCGTGGGGTCCCTCACCACGCGCCCCGCCGGGACCGCGCCGCCCACCATCGCCTCGGCCAGTTGGAGGAAGGCGTCGTCACGCTCGCCGCCGGCACGGAGCGCGCCCAGCACCGCCCGCGCCTCCTCGCGCTCACCGGCCCGCGCCCGGCAGAAGACCTCCAGACGCTGCCAGTGGGTATCGGTGAAGCCGGCGCCCAGCGCCTGGGCCGCCGGACAGTCGATGGGGCCTTGCAGCAACTGCGCGTCGACGATGGCGCGCGCCGCCGCCTCGTCCTTCAGCGCGGCCGGCAGCACGGCGGCGAGCTGCAGGGCGGCGGCCGGATCGCCCAGCCGCGCCAGCGCCTCCACCTTCAGCGCGGCGAAGCGGCGGCCGGGCGGCGGCTCGTCCGGCCCCGGCTGCGGCCCGGCGGCGGCGCTCAGCAGCAGGCGCCGCGTCAGGGCACGCGCGGCGGGCGACGGCGTGGCCGGCGGCAGCGCGGCCAGCAGGCGCAGAAGTTCGGCGCGCGGCAGGCCGCGCCACAGGGCGATGCCCAGCCCGCCGTTGCGCGCGTCGAGCACGCCGTCGCCGTCCGGGTCGGGCGCGGCCAACGTTTCCGCGCGCACGGGCGGCGGCTTGGGCACGATGGGGTTCGTGGGACCGGGAACCGGCGGCGGCACCAATGGAACCGGCCCCGGCAAGGGCGGTTCCGGCGGCGGCTGGTCGGCACCGGGCACGGTGGGGACCAGGCGGATGGGCGGCCCCGGCTGCTGGGCGGCCAGCGGGCCGGCGCCCAGCAAGGCCGCGATCAGGACGATGCGGACCGCAACCGGCGCGACGCGGCGGCGGGCGGCGGGGTCTTTCCCGGCGCCGTCAGCGCGGGAAGCGGTCATCCGGGATGACCTTTTCCACCGTCTTCGACGGCGCCGGCATGTCCCAGGCGGCCAGGAACGCCATACCGCCGCCGATGACGACCAGCAGCAACAGGATGAGGACGGACAGGGCGCGGCTCA
>DASPIO010000287.1:0-13476 GCA_035629155.1 Azospirillum sp.
TCGCGGACGTTGAACACGATGTAGGCGAGGTTGGAAATTTCGGCCATGGCGTTTCTCCCCAAGCTGGGCCGTTCGGCGTTGCCCCCTCTAAGGCAAGCGCCGTGCCAGGAAGATGAAGGCCACGATTTGTGCGATGCAGCACGATCCGGAAACCATACGGAGCAACAACCGTTCGGCCGACAAAGCGATGTTCTGTGTGCATTTGCACAAGAAGCCCTGACCTCGCGGTGCGTCCAACTTTTCGAATTTTCAGCGCCGACGCATCCAGGGCCGTCTCAATTTTTTCAAGACACCTCCGCCGCGGTCGTGCTCGTACCGCCGGAGGTGCCTGCACTCACCACAACAGGCACGGCGACCTGCCGCCGGGCTTTGAACATGCCGGCCGCGCCGTTCGGGCCGCGGTGCCGGCGACCGTCTTCGCTCGGGATCGGCGCCATCCGCAGATTGGTGGCGGCCGTCCCGGCGATTGTCTTTGTGCCGCTGTTCTACCGCTTGTGTGTCGCAGACGGCGGAACGGCACAAGGCGGAAACCGCGGCCACGATGCGCCGGTTTCCAAGGACCGGACCAGACACCTGCGGCAAATAGACACGCTTGCCGATCCGGAAATGACGTAGGAGCCAGTGCTGTAGCCAAATAGATTCGTAGAGGACACTTCATGGATGGCAGACATACCGTGAGTGACCATGGGGCGCGCTTGATTGACCGTGAGTGCGGTGCAACACTGTCGTTGTACGTCGCGCAATATGTCCATCGGCAAAGCCGATGGAAGAAAGCGAGCTCGCATGGCACGCATCAATCGTGACGCCATGACCGCAGCCGGATCGCCGGTATCGCTACAGGGATCAGGGGGCGGTGGGCTGACCCTTGCTGGCACCGCGGATGTGCCGCGCACCTGTGCCGAGATCGGCGAAACCTGCGACCGGGCGCTGCATGCCGCCATGGCGCGCGTCACGCGCGGCCTGTCGCCGGCCGCACTCGCCCTGGCCGGCTTCGACTGGGCAACCCACCTCGTCTTCTCGCCGGGCAAGCGATGGGCACTTCTGAACGAGGCAGCCTGCAACGGCCTGAGCGCCATCAACCACGCGGCCGGCTGCGTCGCCGCTGGCTACGGCATCGCGGTTCCCCGTACCGATCCCCCGCTGCAAGATCCACGGTTCGCCGGCGAGGCATGGCAAACTTGGCCATTCAACCTTATTCACCAGAACTTTCTGCTCAGCCAGAAATGGTGGCACAGCGCCACCACAGGCATTGGCGGTGTCGCCCGGCAACATGAGGCGGCGGTCGAGTTCACCGCACGGCAGTTGCTCGATACCGTGTCCCCGTCCAACTTCCTGTTCACCAATCCCGAAGTCCTGGCCAGGACCGCGGAAACAGTCGGCGCCAACCTCGCGGTTGGGCTCGGCAATGTCCTGGAGGATGCACAACGCCTGCTGACGGGCGAGAAGCCCGTCGGCGCCGAGCGTTTCGTCGTGGGAAGAGACGTCGCCACGACCCGCGGCAGGGTCATCCACCGCAACCGCCTGATCGAACTGATCCAGTACGAATCGACAACCGGAACCGTGCGGCCCGAGCCGGTGCTGATCGTGCCGGCCTGGATCATGAAGTATTACATCCTCGACCTGTCACCCGCGAACTCATTCGTCCGCCACCTGACCGACCAGGGCTTCACGGTCTTCATGATTTCGTGGAAGAACCCGGACGAGGGCGACCGTGATCTCGGCATGGAGGACTACCGGCGCCTCGGCATTATGGCTGCGCTCAATGCGATCGGTGCCATGCTGCCCGGCCGCAAGGTGCATGCCATCGGCTACTGCCTCGGCGGGACCCTGCTCTCGATCGCCGCGTCGGCCATGGCGCGCGACGGCGACGACAGCCTGGCGAGCGTCACCCTGCTCGCCGCCCAGACGGACTTCACCGAGGCCGGCGAGCTGATGCTGTTCATCAACGAGAGCGAGGTCCATTTCCTCGAAGACATGATGTGGCGGCGTGGATTCCTCGACACCCGGCAGATGGCCGGCGCCTTCCAGATCCTGCGCTCGAACGACCTGATCTGGTCCTACGCCGTCCGCAATTACCTCATGGGCGAGCGCGAGCCCATGAACGACCTGATGGCCTGGAACGCCGACGGAACCCGCATGCCCTACCGGATGCATTCGGAATACCTGCGCCACCTGTTCCTCGACAACGATCTGGCCACGGGACGCCTGCGCGTCGACGGCAAGCCGATCTCCATCACCGACATCCGCGCGCCGATCTTCGCCGTCGGCACGGTGCGCGATCACGTGGCGCCGTGGCGCTCCACCTACAAGATTCACCTGCTGACGGACACTGACGTCACCTACGTGCTGACGTCGGGCGGACACAACGCCGGCATCGTCTCCGAACCGGGCCATCCCCGGCGCCGCTATCAGATCCTGTCACGGCTGGCCGACGATCCCTACGTCGATCCCGACACCTTCGAGAACGAGGCCCCGTACCAGGAAGGGTCGTGGTGGCCGGCGCTTTTCGACTGGCTGAAGGAGCGGTCCGGCCAGCCGGTGCTCCCGCCCGCCATGGGCGTTCCAGGACAGCCTCCGTTGTGCGACGCATCCGGCACCTACGTCCTTCAACCGTAACGGCCAGTTGGTTCCGGCCCAACCGACATCCCAAAGCAATCGGGCGATCCGTCATGCCATCAGCACGCAAGCCCTGGAAGACAATCACCGTCGCTGCCGTACTTCTGCTGGCGGCCGGCAGCGCCATTCTGGCGTGGCAGTCCCTGAGGACCAACGGGTCTTGGGACGGCATCGCCAGCGGCAACGGCCGCATCGAGGCCGTCGAGATCGATGTCGCCACACGGACGGCCGGCCGCATCAAGGACATCCTGGTGAACGAAGGCGAATTCGTCGGGGCTGGGCAGATCCTGGCCCGGATGGACACCGCCGTGCTCGAAGCGCAACGCAAGGAAGCCGAGGCGCAACTCCGGCAAGCCCTCATCGGCATCGAGACGGCACACAGCTTCGTCAAGCAGCGCGAGGCCGAGCGGGTGGCGGCGGTGGCCGTGGTGGCGCAACGCGAGGCTGAACTCGATGCGGCGCAGAGCCGCCTCGCACGATCCGAGCAGCTGGCGGTCCAGAACACCGTCTCGCGCCAGGTGCTCGATGACGACCGGGCGAAGACACAGGGCGCCAAGGCCGCTGTCAGCGCCGCCCAGGCCCAAATGGCGGCAAGCGAAGCCGCCGTCGGTGCCGCGCGGTCGCAGGTCGTCAACGCCGAAGCGGTGACGGAGGCCGTCCGCGCCACCATCCAGCGCATCGACGCCGACCTCGACGACAGCATCCTGCGTTCGCCGCGCGACGGGCGCGTGCAGTACCGCGTGGCACAGCCCGGCGAGGTCCTTTCCGCTGGCGGCCGGGTCCTCAACCTGGTCGATCTGGGCGACGTCTACATGACGTTTTTCCTGCCCACCGAAGCGGCGGGCCGAGTCAGGCTCGGGACCGAAGTCCACATCGTGCTCGACGCGGCGGCCGAATACGTCATCCCCGCCCAAGCCTCCTTCGTCGCCAATGTCGCCCAGTTCACCCCCAAGACGGTGGAGACGGCCGTGGAGCGCCAGAAATTGATGTTCCGGATCAAGGCGCGGATCGACCCCGAACTGCTGCGCAAGCACATCCGCGACGTCAAGACCGGGCTTCCGGGCATGGCCTACGTGCGGGTCGCCCCGCAGACCGAGTGGCCGCCCGCGCTTCAGGTGAGGCTGCCGGAATGAACGCCCCCGATCCCCCGGCCCCAATGGCCGCGCCGGCGCCGGTGGCCCGGCTGCGGAGCGTCGGCCTGCGCTACGGCAAGGCGAACGCTCTTGATGACGTCAGTCTGGACATCCCGGCTGGCTGCATGGTGGGGCTGATCGGCCCGGACGGAGTGGGCAAGTCAAGCCTGCTCGCGCTGATCGCCGGCGCCCGCAAGGTCCAGGCCGGACGAGTCGAGGTGCTCGGCGACGACATCGCTGATGCGCGGCACCGTCAAGCGGTCGGTCCACGCATCGCCTACATGCCGCAGGGGCTCGGCAAGAATCTTTATCCGACGCTGTCGGTGTTCGAGAACATCGACTTCTTCGGGCGCCTGTTCGGATATGGACGCGCCGAACGCAACCGCCGTATCGCCGAACTGGTGGAGAGCACGGGGCTGGCGCCATTCGTGGACCGCCCAGCCGGCAAGCTGTCGGGCGGCATGAAGCAGAAGCTCAGCCTCTGCTGCGCGCTGATCCACGATCCGGACCTGCTGGTTCTGGACGAGCCGACCACCGGCGTCGACCCGCTTTCACGCCGCCAGTTTTGGGAGCTGGTCGGCCGCATCCGCGCCGGCCAACCCGGTATGAGCGTGCTGGTCGCGACTGCCTATATGGAGGAAGCCGCGAACTTCGACTGGCTGGCGGCGATGGATGCCGGCCGGGTGCTCGCAACCGGCTCCCCGACGGACCTGCTCACGCGCACCGGCGCCGTCGCGCTTGAAGGGGCGTTCATCGCCCTGCTGCCCGAGGAGAAGCGTCGGGACCACCGGCCGGTGGAGATTCCGCCGCGCGACGACAGCGCGGACGGCGCGGTCGCCATCGAGGCGAAGGGCCTGACAAAGCATTTCGGCGACTTCGTCGCGGTTGACCACGTCAGCTTCCGGATCGGCCGTGGCGAGGTCTTCGGCTTTCTCGGCTCCAACGGCTGCGGCAAGACGACCACCATGAAGATGCTCACCGGCCTTCTGCCGGCCAGCGACGGTCAGGCGTGGCTGTTCGGCCAGCCGGTGGACGCCAGGGACATCGATACCCGGCGCCGCGTCGGCTACATGTCGCAGGGCTTCTCGCTTTACACCGAACTGACGGTGCGGCAGAACCTCGACCTGCACGCCCGGCTGTTCCGGGTTCCGGACGATGCGGTCGCCGGGCGCGTCGCGGAAATGGCGCAGCGCTTCGGCCTGTCCGGGATCATGGACGCGCTGCCGGACACGCTGCCTCTCGGCCAACGCCAGCGCCTCTCGCTCGCGGTGGCGATGATCCACCGGCCGGAGATGCTGATCCTCGACGAACCGACATCCGGCGTCGATCCGGTCGCGCGCGACGCCTTCTGGCGGATCATGGTGGACTTGGCCCGCCGCGACGGCGTCACGATCTTCATTTCGACCCACTTCATGAACGAGGCCGAACGCTGCGACCGCATCTCGCTGATGCATGCGGGCCGCGTGCTGGTCAGCGACCCGCCCGCTGTCCTCATCGCGAGGCGCGGTGCCGCGACATTGGAGGAAGCTTTCATAGGCTATCTCGAAGACGCCGCGGCGAAAAGCGCGCCGGGCGAAGCGGCGCTGGGACTGGAGGCGCCGACCCGCGCGCCGGGCGAGGCGGAAACGCCCCGATCCGGTGACAAGGGACGTCACCGTGCGTTCGATCCCCGCCGCCTGTTCAGCTACGCCCGCCGGGAGACGCTGGAACTGCGCCGCGACCCGATCCGCGCGACGCTCGCCCTGTTGGGCAGCGTCATCCTGATGTTCGTGATGGGCTATGGCATCAGCATGGACGTTGAGGATCTGACCTTCGCCGTGCTGGACCGCGATCAGACCACCACCAGCCGCGACTACACGCTCAACATCGCCGGCTCACGCTATTTCATCGAGAAGGCACCGATCGCTGACTACGCCGACCTCGACCGGCGCATGCGGGCGAACGACATCAGCCTGGCCATCGAAATCCCTCCCGGCTTCGGACGCGACATGGCGCGCGGCAAACCGGTCGAGATCGCCGCCTGGATCGACGGCGCCATGCCGACGCGGGCCGAAACGTTGCGCGGCTATGTCCAGGGCATGCACAGCCAATGGCTCAGCGAGCGGGCGGCGGGCGGCGGGGCCGCCACCGCGCCGGCAACGATCGAAACCCGTTTCCGCTATAACCCCGACGTCAAGAGTCTGGTTGCCATGGTGCCAGCGGTGATCCCGCTTCTGCTGATGCTGCTGCCGGCCACGCTGACGGCCCTCAGCGTGGTGCGGGAGAAGGAGTTGGGCTCGATCATCAACTTCTACGTCACCCCGGTCAGCCGATTGGAATTCCTGCTCGGCAAGCAACTCCCGTACATCGCGCTGGCGATGCTCAACTTCGTCCTGTTGGCCGGGCTCGCGGTCACTCTGTTCGGCGTCCCGCTGAAAGGCAGCATCGCCACGCTGACCATGGCGACGCTGCTCTACGTCACCGCCGCCACCGCGATCGGGCTGCTGATCTCCACCTTCATGCGCAGCCAAGTGGCCGCGCTCTTCGCCACCGCGGTGCTTACGATCCTGCCCGCAGTGCAGTTCTCCGGCATGATCAACCCGGTGTCGTCTCTGGAAGGAGGCGGTGCGCTGCTCGGATGGATCTATCCCACCACCCACTACCTGACGATCGCCCGTGGCACCTTCTCGAAAGCGCTCGGCTTCTCCGACCTGAGCCTGTCGTTCCTCCCGCTCCTGCTGGCCGTGCCGGTGCTGCTCGGGCTGAGCGTGGCGCTGCTGAAGAAACAGGAGACCTGAGCCATGCGCGTCACCAACATCGTCAATCTTGGTGTCAAGGAACTGCGCAGCCTCGCCCGCGATCCAATGATGCTGGTGCTGATCGTCTACTCCTTCACCCTTGCCATCTACACCGCGGCCACAGCGATGCCGGAGACGCTCAACAAGGCGCCGATCGCCATCGTGGACGAGGATCGCTCGCCGTTGTCCGCCCGCATCGCCGGTGCCTTCTACCCACCCTATTTCATTCCCCCGGCGATGATCAGCCAAGCCGAGATGGACGCCAGGATGGACGCCGGGCTCGATACCTTCGCGCTGGACATTCCACCTGATTTCCAACGGGACCTGCTGGCCGGGCGCATGCCCACCATCCAACTCAATGTCGACGCCACGCGCATGAGCCAAGCGTTCACCGGCAGCGGCTACATCCAGAGCATCGTCTCGGCGGAAATCGGGGAATTCGCCCAGCGCTACCGCGCCACCCCGACACCAGCTGTTGACCTTGTCCTGCGGGCGCGCTTCAATCCCGAACTCAATCACGCATGGTTCGGCGGCGTGATGGAAATCGTCAATCAGGTGACGATGCTGTCGATCGTGCTGACCGGCGCAGCTCTGATCCGCGAGCGCGAGCACGGCACCATCGAACATCTGCTGGTGATGCCCGTCACCCCATTCGAGATCATGACCAGCAAGGTCGTGGCCATGGCACTGGTGGTGCTCGGAGCCTGCGCCTTTTCGCTCATCGCCGTTGTGCAAGGACTGCTGGCGGTGCCCATCGAAGGCTCCATCGCGCTGTTCCTCGCCGGTACCGCTCTGCACCTATTCGCCACCACCTCAATGGGGATCTTCCTCGGCACGATCGCCCGCTCGATGCCACAGTTCGGCCTGCTGCTGATGCTGGTACTGCTGCCGCTGCAGATGTTGTCCGGCGGCACGACGCCGCGCGAGAGCATGCCGGAGGTGGTCCAGGTCATTATGATGCTGGCGCCGACGACCCACTTCGTGGCGCTGGCACAGGCCATCCTCTACCGTGGCGCCGGGCTCTCCGTCGTCTGGCCGCAGTTCGCTGCACTCGCTGTGATTGGCTCGGTCCTGTTCGGCTACGTGCTCACCCGCTTTCGCAGCACGATCGGCACGATGGTATAGAGGGCAGCAACGCGCGCCCGCATCACGGTCTTTCCAGAAGCCGTGCAACTCCCGCTACATCCCCTTCTCAGTGGATGCGCGTCAGGCTGCATGCTCGTGCGAAGGCAGATGCTCAACGTCCGCCGAGCTTAGACCGGACTGAAACCGGTCAAGCAGTCGAATGCGAACCGCGCGATCAGAAAAACAATGGGGCGGGGTGGGAACGTGCAACATGTCTCCGGCAGCACCGACGGCAACGGGAAACCCTGCAACGCTCCGGAGCGCACCATCCCATTGGGTGCGAGGTCCCTGGTCGCCAGTGATCTGCACATCGTACATACCGGGACCAGGGCGTTGCAAATCGCCCAGCGGGATCGCCAGGACACCGTCACGGCGCTGTGCCTGCCCCATGATCTCCCAGTGACGTCCCAGCATTTCAGTGGCGTCCGTGATCCGGCCTTCACGAAGGGCGCAACGCACCCGGCTTGACGAAATGATATGGCCGCCGGCATCGCGCACCGGCTCAACAGCCGTCACGCCAAAGCTCCTCGTGCGCCCCAGACGGCACAGAAGATCGACATCCCCGGTACGTCGCGCTCCGAAACGGTAATCCTCGCCAACGACGACGTGGGAGACTCCCAAGGCACCGACCAACACCGCGGCAATAAACTCTTCGGCTGTCAAGCTGGCAAAGTGGCGGTCAAAGTGCTGGACCAAAGCCCCTGCAATACCGTACCGCGCGATGGCCTCCAGCTTGACCAGGGCAGGCATGAGCTTTTGTGGGGCAATGCCGGGATTGAACACCCGCCTGGGGTGCGGATCGAACGTGAGGACCACGGGATAGGCGTTCAATTCCGCCGCTCGCGCGCGCGCAACGGCCAAAAGCTTCTGATGCCCTCTGTGAACTCCATCGAAGTTCCCGATCGCCACCACGCAACGGCGCGCAGCCTCAGGAACGTCGGCAAAATGCTGAGAGATCCACATCGCCGCCCCCACATCGAGTGCGCACCGGATGACATCCGGCGCCCAATTTCGCCACAAACCGAATAAGACTATATCAACAAAGACAATCACGAATGAGTTTTCTATACTCAATTTTTACAGCCTTTTGCAATAACGCTTCCTTTCTGAAGCCCTATGTCTCGCAGCTCTATTTCATTGATTTCATAAACAACCCGACAGTCTCGCCAACCGAGCGCCTAGCCTCATCAACATGATGATGAATATCAAAGCCAAGAAGTGCGCGGGTCCGCAAATCACCCCGCACCATTCCTATGAAATATGTTGCGAATAGCCATGTGTCGGACACATTTATTTCCCTTGATTTTACGGCGCGCTCCAAACATTCCGCGGCCGCATGAACAAACCTTCCTTCAACGGTGTCATACAGAAGCTGCGCTGATTCGGGCAATCTAACAGATCGGCAAGACAGCAAGCGAAGCATGGAAATGGCGCCGCCAGATATCATCGTGTTGATGTAAGACGTCCCAATCTCCGTAAGGGCTCTACGGACTCCGAGAGCATCCAAGCCGCCAAGACACTCAGACGCGGAAAGCACTTGGCATTCATTCGCAATGACGCACCTCAACAAATGATCTTTACCTTGAAAGCGCGCGTAAACCGTTGCTTTCGACACACCGGCTGCTTTTACCACAGCGTCAATGCTGACAGCATCATAGCCAAGCGAGAAGAACAGGCACTTTGCAGAAGCGAGAATCCGATCACTGGGAGGTGTGCGCCGAGAGCGGCATGCGCGCTGATCGGCTTCCGTCGGCTTGACGTTCACGGTTGTCCCCCAAGCATCAACCCAAGCCGCCGCATCTCTCGCCATGTTCGCTACCGCCGCTATGCCGCCAGCACCACCAGCAGGTCCTTGGTCTCCACGTTGTGGCCGGGTTCGGCGACGATGCGCTCCACCATGCCGGCGCGGTCGGCGCGCACGGTGGTTTCCATCTTCATGGCCTCCAGCGACACCAGCGCGTCGCCCGCCTCCACCCGCTGGCCCGGACGCACCAGGATGGCGCTGACCAGGCCGGGCATCGGTGCGCCGACCTGGTTGGCGTCGTGGTCGTCCGCCTTGGGGGGCGCCGGCCGCGCCGGGGTGACCGAGCGGTCCGCCACCTTGATCGTGCGCGGCTGGCCGTTCAGCTCGAAGAACACGGCCCGCCGGCCCTGCTCGTCCGCCTCGCCGGTCGCCAGATAGCGCACCAGCAGCGCCTTGCCCGGCTCCAGCTCGATGCTCACCTCCTCGCCCGCCTCAAGGCCGTGGAAGAACACCGGCGTGGACAGCACCGACACGTCGCCGTAGGCGCTGCGGTGGTTGGCAAAGTCGGCGAACACCTTCGGGTACATCAGGTGCGAGGCGAGGCGCCGGTCGTCCACCGGCCCGCCTGCGGCCTTCGCCGCCTCCGCCCGTGCGGCGTCGAGGTCGAGCGGCGGCATCGCCGCCCCCGGCCGCACGGCCAGCGGCGCTTCGCCCTTCAGCACCTTGCGCTGCAGGGCCTCCGGGAAGCCGCCCGGCGGCCGGCCCAGGTCGCCGCGCATGAGCTGCACGACGGACTCGGGGAAGGCGATCTCCCGGGCCGGATCGAGCACGTCGGCCTCGCTCAAGCCGCCGCTCACCATCATCAGCGCCATGTCGCCGACCACCTTGGAGGTGGGGGTGACCTTCACGATGTCGCCGAACAGCCGGTTCACCGCGGCGTAGGCGCGCACCACCTCCTCCCAGTGCTCCTCCAGGCCGAGCGCGCGCGCCTGCTCGCGCAGGTTCGTGTACTGGCCGCCGGGCATCTCGTGCACGTAGACCTCCGACGAGCCGGCGCGGATGTCGCTCTCGAACGGCGCGTAGCCGCGGCGCACCTGCTCCCAATAGTGCGACAGCCGGGTGATGGCGGCGTCGTCCAGGCCGGTGTCGCGCGCCGTGTGCTTGAGCGCCGCGACGAGGGAGCCCAAGGGCGGCTGCGAGGTCAGCCCCGACAGGCTGTCCATGGCGGCGTCCACCGCGTCCACCCCGGCCTCCACCGCCGCCAGCACGCTGGCCGCCGAGGCGCCCGAGGTGTCGTGCGTGTGGAAGTGGACGGGCAGGCCCACCTCCTCGCGCAGGGTGCGCACCAGCAGCGCCGCGGCCGCCGGCTTGCACAGCCCGGCCATGTCCTTGATGCCCAGGACGTGCGCGCCGGCCGCCTCCAGCTCCCGGGCGAGGCCCACGTAGTACGACAGCCCGTACTTCGGCCGGCGCGGGTCGAGCAGGTCGCCGGTGTAGCAGATCGCCGCCTCGCAGATGGCGCCGGTGCCGCGCACCGCGTCGATGGCGACGCGCATGTTGTCGACCGCGTTCAGGCTGTCGAAGACGCGGAACACGTCCACCCCGCCGGCCGCCGCCTGCTCCACGAAGTGGCGCACCACGTTGTCCGGGTAGTTGGCGTAGCCCACCGCGTTGGAGGCGCGCAGCAGCATCTGCAGCAGCAGGTTCGGCATGGCGGCGCGCAGCCGCTCCAGCCGCTCCCACGGGTCCTCCTTCAGAAAGCGCATGGCGACGTCGAAGGTGGCGCCGCCCCAGCACTCCACCGAGAACAGCTGCGGCAGCAGGCGCGCGTAGGCCGGCGCCACGGCGGTGAGGTCGTGCGTGCGCACGCGGGTGGCCAGCAGCGACTGGTGGGCGTCGCGCATGGTGGTGTCGGTGACCAGCACGCGGGCTTGCTGGCGCATCCATGTGGCCACCGCCTCGGCGCCGTCCAGCGCCAAGCGCTGCTTCAGCCCCGGCGGCGGCGGGTCGAGGGTGACGACCGGGGCCTTCGGCTCGGCCGGGCGGGGAACGGCTTTCCCTTTCAGTTCCGGGTTGCCGTTGACCATCACCTCGGCGATGAAGCTCAGCAGCTTCGTGGCGCGGTCGCGGCGTGGCGGGTGCTGGAACAGCGCGGGCGTGGTGTCGATGAAGCGCGTGGTGTAGGTGCCGGCGCGGAACTGCGGGTGCGCGATCAGCGCCTCCAGGAAGGCGAGGTTGGTGGCGACGCCGCGGATGCGGAACTCGCGCAGCGCCCGGTCCATGCGGGCTATCGCCTCGTCCGGCGTCGGCGCCCAGGCGATCACCTTTTCCAGCAGGCTGTCGTAGTGGCGGGTGATCAGCGCGCCGGAAAAGGCGGTGCCGCCGTCCAGGCGGATGCCGAAGCCGTTGGCGCCGCGGTAGGCGGTGATGCGGCCATAATCGGGGATGAAGCTGTTGTCCGGGTCCTCGGTGGTGAGGCGGCACTGGATGGCGTGGCCGGTGATGCGGATGTCGGGCTGGGCGGGGACGCCGCTCTCCTCGGTGCCGATGGCGGCGCCGGCGGCTATCCGGATCTGCGCCTTGACGAGGTCGATGCCGGTGGCGACCTCGGTGATGGTGTGCTCGACCTGGATGCGGGGGTTGACCTCGATGAAGTAGAAGGCGCCGGTGTCGGCGTCCATCAGGAACTCCACCGTGCCGGCGTTGCGGTAGCCGGCGGCCTTGGCGAGCTTGAGGGCGGCGTCGCACAGCCCGGCGCGCTCGTCCGTGGTGAGGTAGACCGCGGGGGCGCGCTCGACGACCTTCTGGTTGCGGCGCTGCACGGTGCAGTCGCGCTCGAACAGGTGGACGAGATTGCCGTGCGCATCGCCCAGCACCTGCACCTCGACGTGGCGGGCGCGGCGGACGAGCTTTTCCAGGTAGACCTCGCCGTTGCCGAAGGCGGCCTGCGCCTCGCGCCGGGCAGCGGAGAGCGCGTCGGGCAGATCCCTGGCGGTTTCGACGATGCGCATGCCGCGCCCGCCGCCGCCCCAACTGGCCTTGAGCATGAGGGGGTAGCCTATGGCCTCGGCCAGCCGCGCCGCCTCCCCGGCATCGTCGGGCAGGGCGCCGGTGGCGGGCATGACCGGCACGCCGGCGGAGACGGCGAGGTTGCGCGCCGCGACCTTGTTGCCGAGCAGGCGCATGGTGTCGGACGACGGGCCGACGAAGGTGATGCCGGCGTCCTGGCAGGCGTCGGCGAAGGCCGGGTTTTCGGAGAGGAAGCCGTAGCCGGGGTGGATGGCGTCGGCGCCGGTCCGCTTGGCGACGGCGATGATGGCGTCGATGTCCAGGTAGGCCTCGATCGGCCCCTTGCCCTGGCCGATCAGGTAGCTCTCGTCCGCTTTGAAGCGGTGCAGCGCGAAGCGATCCTCGGTCGAATGGACAGCCACCGTGGGGATGCCCAGCTCGGTCGCGGCGCGGAACACGCGGATGGCGATCTCACCCCGATTGGCGGCGAGCATTTTGCGAAAAGGCGGCGTGATCATACAAACTCCCTGGATCAGTCACGCAAGCGGATATTCCGCATACTTGGACTCGCTTGGCTTCACGCGAGACCGGAACAATGAAATGTTAAAGGCCGTCCGCAGCCAGCAGATTAGGCGTTCGTAAAAAGGCTCCTTCCTGGGCATGGGCTCCATTCATCAGCACCAATCCAGCATCAGTTTAGGGAGGAACGAGGATGCGGCTATCCCAGGAAGGAGCAAGAACGATTACTGGATAGTCTTATCAAATACTGAATACCTTGCGCCACGTCGGACAAAGACTTGTTGTTCACGCGAGTTCTGCGACAGGGCCGTCGAATTGGAGGAGCGGGTCAGGAGCGGCGAAGGCGTCGACGTCGGCCGTCCCGGCGACCCGGCATCGCGTCCGGCCGGCGCGCCTTTCACACCGGCGTTCCGGTCAGGCGGAGCGCTTGTGGCCCCAGTCGCTCAGCTGCGAGTAGCTGGCGACCGTCCAGGACGCGTCGTCGATGACGATGCCGCCGTATCCGATCTCCAGGTTGAAGCCCGACGGCGTGCGGCAGTAGAAGGAGAACATG
>DASPIO010000288.1:0-9495 GCA_035629155.1 Azospirillum sp.
CGTCGCCGGCTCCGCCATCGAGGCGATGAAGCGCATCGAGGACGCCAGCCGCAAGATCACCGACATCATCGGCGTGATCGACGAGATCGCTTTCCAGACCAACCTGCTGGCGCTGAACGCGGCGGTCGAAGCCGCCCGCGCCGGCGACGCCGGCCGCGGCTTCGCCGTGGTGGCGCAGGAGGTGCGCCAGCTCGCCCAGCGCTCCGCCCAGGCGTCCAAGGAGATCAAGACGCTGATCCTGGCCAGCGACGGGCAGGTGAAGGACGGCGTGGACCTCGTACGCCGGGCCGGCGACGCGCTGGGCGGCATCGTGTCCGGCGTGCGCGAGGTGGCGGGCCTGATTTCCGAGATGGCCTCGGCGTCCAGCGAGCAGGCCTCGGCGCTGGACGAGATCAACGCCACCGTGGCGCAGATGGACGAGATGACCCAGAAGAACGCCGCGCTGGTGGAGGAAACGACCGCGGCGGCGCAGTCGCTCGCCAGCCAGGCGCACGACCTGCGCGACCTCGTATCCTTCTTCCGGCGGGCGGGGTGACAGCGCGGGCTCGCCAAGAACTTTGACCACGGTCAAAGAGCGCGCGCCGCATCCGTGATGGGATCGCCGTGATCGGGCTTCGGCCCGTCGTCACAGGGATCTCGGAACGATGAGCATGAGCGCCACCGGCAGCAGCCCCCGCATCCACCTGCCCCTGCTGGTTTCCTACGGCTTCCGGCCGTTCTTCCTGTTCGCCGGCGTGTCGGCCTTCGGCCTCGTCGCCGCGTGGCTGGCCGTGCTGATGCACGGCGCATGGCCGGCCGGCCCCATCGCCCCCGCGCACTGGCACGCGCACGAGATGCTGTTCGCCTTCGTCGCGTCGGCCATCGCGGGCTTCCTGCTGACCGCCGTGCCGAGCTGGACCGGAACCACGGCGCGCAGCGGCTGGCCGCTGGGCGTGCTGGTGGGGCTGTGGCTGGCCGGGCGCGCCGCCGTGTTCCCCGGCTTCGGCGTGCCGCCGGTGCTGGCGGCCGTGGTCGACCTCGCCTTCTTCCCGGCGCTGGGCGTGGCGCTGGCAGCACCGCTGATCAAGGCGGGCAAGGCGCGCAACACCGCCTTCCTCGGCCTGCTGGCGCTGCTGGGCACGGCCAACCTGCTGTTCCACCTGGAATGGCTGGGCGTGCTGGGCAACGGCGTGAAGCAGGGCGAGGCGCTGGGCATCGGCGTGGTGCTGATGATGATCGCCGTGGTCGGCGGCCGCATCGTCCCGGCCTTCACCCGCAACGCCCTGGCGATGCGCGGCATCAAGGCCGAGGTGTCGTCGGTACAGAAGCTGGAATACGTCGTGCTGGGCTCGACCCTGCTGATGATCCCGGCCGACCTGATCCTGCCGGGCAGCGTCGTGGCGGGGTTGCTGGCCCTGGTGGCGGCGGTGGCGCACGGGCTGCGGCTGGCGCGCTGGCAGGGCTTGAGGACGCTGGACCAGCCGATCGTGTGGGTGCTGCACGCCGGCTACGCCTGGGTGCCGGTCGGGCTGGCGCTGAAGGCGGCGGCGCTGCTGGGCGGGTTCGTGACGGAAACGGCGTGGCTGCACGCGATCACCGCGGGCGCCTTCGCCACCATGATCCTGGCGGTGATGACGCGCGCCTCGCTGGGGCACACCGGGCGGCCGCTGGTGGTGGGCAAGGCCATCGCCTGGGCCTACCGGCTGCTGGTCCTCGCCGCCGCCGCGCGCGTTCTGGCGGCGGAGGTGGACGCGCTGTACTGGCCGCTGCTGGATGTGGCGGGGCTGGCGTGGCTGGCGGCCTTCGCGATCTATCTGGCGGTGTACGCGCCGATCCTGCTGAGCCCGCGCGCGGACGGCCGGCCGGGGTGAGGCGCCGGAAAGGAACCCGTAGGTTGGGTTGAGCGCCAGCGAAAACCCAACGCGTCCGGTACTGCGGACGCGTTGGGTTTTCGGCTCCGCCTCAACCCAACCTACGAGTTCCCACGCGGTCCGCCGCCAGCGCGCCGTCGACGTAGTCGACCAGCCGGGCCAGCGCGTCCGTCTGGTTCAGGGCGCTGGTGTCGACCACCAGTTCCGCCGCGTCCGGCGCCTCGTAGGGGGCGGAGACGCCGGTGAACTCGCGGATCTCGCCGGCGCGCGCCTTCCTGTACAGGCCCTTGGGGTCGCGCCGCTCGCACGTCTCCAGATCGGCCTTCACCCACACCTCGTGGAAGCGGTCGCCGGCGATGGCGCGGGCGCGCTCGCGATCGGCCTTCAGGGGCGAGATCAGCGAGGCGATGACGATCATCCCCGCCTCGGAGAACAGCTTGGCGACCTCGGCCACGCGGCGGATGTTCTCCGACCGGTCGGCGGGCGAGAAGCCCAGGCCGGCGTTGAGGCCAAGCCGCACGCCGTCGCCGTCCAGCACGAAGACCTGCCAGCCGCGGTCGAACAGCGCGCGCTCCAAGGCCATGGCGAGCGTCGACTTGCCGGCCCCGGACAGGCCGGTCAGCCACAGGACGCCGCCCTTGTGGCCGTTGGCGACGGCGCGCTCGTCGTTGGTCACGGCGTGCGCCACGGCGTGCAGGTTGCCGACGGCGGCGCCGGCCGTGCTCTCGTCCACCTCGACCGCGATGCAGCCGCCGACCACGTCGTGGCCGTCAAGCAGCACGCCGCGCCCGGTGCGCGCGAACTCCGCCGACAGGTCGAGCGGCACCGGCGAGCGGGAGCGCAGCACGACCTCCGCCACCTCGTTGCGGTGCACGGCCTTGGCCGGCGTGCTCGACAGATCCTCGATGTCGATGACGGCGGCGACCTGCTCGACCGTCACGCGGTGCTCGCCGGTCGCGACCTTGAGGGTGTAGGTGCGGCCGACGGTCAGCGGCTCCGCCACCAGCCAGAACAGGCGCACGGTCATGCGGTGCGCGTTCTTCGGGCCGGCGCCTTCGTGATGCGCGATGTGGCCGCGCTCGACGAAGATGCGCTTGTCCAGCGTGATGCCGATCGACTGGCCGGCGTGGGCGGACAGCACCTCGTGCGGGTGGTTCCACGCCTCGATGCTGACCACCGTGGCGCTGGTGCCGGTGGGCGCGAAGGTCAGCGTGTCGCCGACGCGCAGCCGCCCGCTCTCGATCCGGCCGGCGATGATGCGGCGGTCGTCGGGCTTGTAGACGTCCTGGACGGGGAAGCGCAGCGGCTGCTCGGTGGGAGCGCGCTGCGGCTCGAAGGCGTCGAGCGCGCCGATCACCGTCGGGCCGTCGAACCAGGACAGGTTCTCCGAGCGCGCGGCGATGTTGTCGCCGTGGCGCGCCGCCACCGGGATGATGGCGCTGGGGTAGACGCCGAGGTCGCCCAGATAGGCGCGCATCTCGGCGGCCACCGCCTCGAACCGTTCCTGGCTGAAGTCGACGCGGTCCATCTTGTTGACGGCGACGGCCACCTGCCGCACGCCCAGCAGGTGCAGCAGGAAGGCGTGGCGGCGCGACTGCTCCATCGCCCCTTCCGCACCGTCGATCACCAGGATCGCGGCGTCGGCCTGGGAGGCGCCGGTCACCATGTTCTTCAGGAACTCGGTGTGGCCGGGCGCGTCGATGATGGTGTAGGGGCGAAGCGCCGTCTTGAAGTGGATCTGCGTGGTGTCGATGGTGATGCCCTGGTCGCGCTCGGCCTGCAGCGCGTCCATGACGAAGGACCACTCAAAGGGCATGCCGCGCTTGCGGCTCATTTCGTGCACCTGCGCGACCTTGCCGTCCGGCAGGGAGCCGGTGTCGTTCAGCAGGCGGCCGATCAGCGTGGACTTGCCATGGTCGACGTGGCCGACGATGACGATGCGGAGCTGGCTGTTCTGGCTGGTCATCTTACATGTACCCCGCGCTGCGCAGGCGTTCGAAGGAGTCCTCGGACTCGTTGTCCATGGCGCGGCCGGCGCGCTCGGGGATGCGGGTCACGTTCAGCTCGGCGATGATCTCGTCGATGGTGGAGGCGTGGCTGTCCACCGGGAAGGTGATGTTCTTCTCCCCCAGAGAGCGGTAGCGCTTGCCGTCGCGGGCGAAGTACAGCGGCACGATGGGGATTTCCTCGCGCTTGGAATAGCGCCAGATGTCCAGCTCCGTCCACGCTAGCAGCGGGTGGATGCGCACGTGCGTGCCTTCCTCGAAGCGGGTCTTGTAGTGGTCCCAGAACTCGGCCGGCTGGTCCTTCACGTCCCACGCGCCGTCGAAGCTGCGGGGGCTGAAGATGCGCTCCTTGGCGCGGGTGGCCTGCTCGTCGCGGCGGATGCCGACGATGATCCCCTGGTAGGCGTCGCCCTTCAGCAGGTTCTTCAGCCCCTCGGTCTTGCGGGCGGCGGCGCGGGTCAGCGGGGGCAGCGTCTGGTCCATGTCCTCCTCGGGCGGGCACATCTCGACGCGCAGGTCGAGCCCCCATTCCCTGGTGACGCGGTCGCGGAACTCGTACACCTCCGGCAGCTCCATGCCGGTGTCGAGCTGGACCACCGGGAACGGCACGCGGCCGAAGAAGGCCTTGCGGCACAGCCAGAGCAGCGCGTTGCTGTCCTTGCCGATGGACCACAGCAGCGCCAGCCGGTCGATCCGGTTGTACGCCTCGCGCAGGATGTAGATGCTCTGGCTTTCGAGTTGATCGAGATCGCTCATCGTACCCAGTCGCTTTCTTGTTCTATCAGATGTCGTAGGAATGGATGCCGCATTCGGTCTTGGCCTGCCCCGCCCAGCGGCCGGAGCGCGGATCGGCGCCGGGGGCGACGCGCTCGGTGCAGGTGTAGCAACCGATCGACAGGAAGCCGTCCTCCTCCAGCGGGTGGCGCGGGAGGTTGCGGCGCTCGAACTCGGCGTCGAGGCGGTCGCGGTCCCAGGTGGCCAGCGGGTTGACCTTCACCTTGCCGTCCTGCGTCTCGAACAGCGGCAGCGCCGCGCGGGTCGATGCCTGGAAGCGCTTGCGGCCGGTGATCCAGGCGTCGAAGTCCGCCAGCGCACCGCGCAACGGCACCGTCTTGCGCAGGTGGCAGCAGGCGTCGGGCGCGCGCTGCCACAGCATGCCGTCGCCGTCGGCCTCCGCCACGTCCACCGGCGCGGGGCCGATGGTGCGCACGTCCGTCAGGCCCAGCGCCGTCACGAGCTGGTCGCGGTAGCGCAGCGTCTCGCCGAACAGCTTGCCGGTGTTGATGAAGACCACGGGCACCGACGGGTCCGCCTCCGCCGCCAGAGCCAGCAGCACGGCGGACTCCGTCCCGAAGGAGGAGACCAGCGCGATGCGCCCCGGAAACGCCTCACCGATCATGGCGCTCAACAGCCCCACCCCGTCGAGGTGGCCGTAACGCTCCGCAAGGTCGGTGATTGAGAGGGGGGCCTGGAGGGATCCGTCGTACATGGTCCGCCTTAGAGTTTATCGAGGCTTTTTCACAATACGCATTGGTTGTTTGCGCGAATTGGACACTATCACCCCGCCACGTTTGTTGCAACGCATTTACATTCTCTATTTGTTTAATAGAGAATTGTGCGCTGATTTTGGTGTTGATATGCCCGCCGCTACGCTGTTAAATGCCACTAAGCGCGTCGTTATACGTTTGCGCGATGTGGAAAGTGGCGCATCCGAGTTTTGGGAGAGCAGGCATGGTGTTGAAGGCGATCACCGCGAACCGGCTGCGCGACGGCGCCGTCGTGTGGCTGGGACCGCAGGGCGACTGGGTCGAACGCGTCGAGCAGGCGGCCGTCTTCGACGACGCCACGGCCCAACCGGCGCTGGCCGACGCCGCGACGTCGGAGGCCGCCAACATCGTGGTCGGCGTCTACGCCTTCGAGGTGGAGGTGGTGGACGGCCGGCCGGTGCCGCTGCGCCAGCGCGAACGCATCCGCGCCCAGGGCCCCAGCATCCGCACCGACGTCGGCAAGCAGGCCGACGCGCTCGACCGCGCCGCCTGAGAATATGGGATCCCCATGACCTATCTCGCCCCCAAGCGTCACGCCGGCGTCTACCGCTATGACGATTATGACCGCCAGTTCCTGAACGAGCGCGTCGCCGAATACCGCGGGCAGGTGGCCCGCCGCCTCAACGGCGACCTGACGGAGGATGAGTTCAAGCCGCTGCGGCTGATGAACGGCCTCTACCTTCAGCTCCACGCCTACATGCTGCGCATCGCCATCCCCTACGGCGCGCTGGCCACCCACCAGCTCCGCGGGCTGGCGCGCATCGGCCGGCGCTGGGACAAGGGCTACGGCCACTTCACCACGCGGCAGAACCTGCAGTTCAACTGGATCCGGCTGGAAGACACGCCGGAGATCATGGCCGAGCTGGCGGCCATCGACATGCACGCCATCCAGACCAGCGGCAACTGCATCCGCAACGTCACCACGGACCAATTCGCCGGCGCGGCCCCGGACGAGGTGGTGGACCCGCGCGTCTACGCCGAGATCCTGCGGCAGTGGTCGACCATCCACCCGGAATTCACCTATCTGCCGCGCAAGTTCAAGATCGCCATCACCGGCAGCGCCAACGACCGCGCCGCCATCCGCGTGCACGACGTGGGCCTGCTGGCGAAGAGGAACGCGGAGGGCGAGATCGGCTTCGCCGTCTACGCCGGCGGCGGGTTGGGCCGCACGCCCTACCTGGGCGCCAAGATCAGCGACTGGGTGGGCGAACAGGACCTGATCGCCTACCTGGAGGCGATCCTGCGCGTCTACAACCAGTTCGGCCGCCGCGACAACATGTACAAGGCGCGCATCAAGATCCTCGTCCACCAGGGCGGCAAGCAGACGTTCATCGACAACGTGGAGGCGGAGTTCGCGCGCATCCGCGGGCCGAAGTACCGCCTGGACCCGGCCATCGTCGAGACCATCGAACGCAACTTCGCCCCCCCGCCGTTCGAGGAGCTGCTGGCCCATTCCGCGACGTTCGACCGCGCCAGGCGCGAGGATGCCGCGTTCGCCGTATGGGCGCGCAACAACGTGCGCGACCACCGGGCGCCGGGCTACGCCAGCGTCACCATCTCGCTGAAGCCGATCGGCGGCGTCACCGGCGACATTACGTCCGACCAGATGGACCTCGTCGCCGACCTCGCCGACCGCCACAGCTTCGGCGAGGTGCGCGTGACGCACGAGCAGAACCTCGTCCTCGCCCACGTCCGCCAGGACGACCTGTATGACCTGTGGAAGGCGCTGGACGCCGCCGGACTCGGCACGCCGAACGCCGGGCTGATTACCGACCTGATCACCTGCCCCGGCCTCGACTACTGCTCGCTCGCCAACGCGCGCTCCATCCCCATCGGGCAGGAGATCCAGAAGCGCTTCGCCGACCAGCAGCGCCAGCAGGAGATCGGCGACCTGAAGATCAAGATGAGCGGCTGCATCAACGCCTGCGGCCACCACCACCTGGGCGCCATCGGCATCCTGGGCGTGGATAAGAAGGGCGAGGAGTTCTACCAGATCACGCTGGGCGGCAACGCCGAGCTGGACGGCGCCATCGGCGACATCGTCGGCGCCGCCCTGCCGCCGGACGAGGCGGTGGACGCGGTGGAGAGCATCGTCGATCTGTACCTGGAGCGCCGCCAGCCGGGCGAACGCTTCCTCGACACGCTGGCCCGAATCGGCATGGGGCCGTTCAAGGAGAAGCTCTATGGCGCTGCTTAAGGAAGGCCGCCCGGCCGAGGACGTGTGGACGCACGTCGCCGACGACGCCCCGGTGCCCGCCAACGGCGCGGTCATCCTCGGCCTTGCCCGCTGGGTGAAGGAGCGCGACGCCCTGGCCGGCCGCAACGCGCCGCTGGGCGTGCGGCTGGGCAGCGCCGACCGTGCCGATTCGGTGGCGGCGGACCTCGGCCGCTTCGCGCTGGTGGCGGTCGAGTTCCCGAAGTTCCGCGACGGCCGCGGCTTCTCCACGGCGCGGAACCTGCGCGAGCACCACGGCTACACCGGCGAGATCCGCGCGGTGGGACACGTGCTGCCCGACCAGTACCAGATGCTGCGCCGCTGCGGCTTCGATTCGGTGGCGGTGCCGGACGGCGCCGACTTGGCCGTCTGGACCGCCGCGCACACGCGCTACACGGTCGCCTATCAGGGCGCCGTCGGCGACGAGGCCGAGCCGCTGTCCCTGCTGCGCCGCCGCTTCGCCAAGGCGGGGTGAGCCCCGACGTTGGGCTTCACGGCGTTCAGCCCAACCTACATGGACGTTCGCGTAGGTTGGGCCAAGCCGCAGGCGCAGCCCAGCGTTGTTCCCTACCCGTCGCCCGCACACCCCATTGATAAAAATCAATGGATCACTAAATTAGCGCCCGCAAATGGTGCATGTGCGAAGAGGCTGGGCGACATGGAGAACTTCACACCCTTCGCGGCGCTTGCGGGCGGCGCGCTGATCGGGTTGTCAGCGGCGCTGCTGCTGGTGTTGAACGGGCGCGTTGCCGGCATCAGCGGCATGCTGGGCGGGCTGGTGGCGCCGGCCCGGGGCGAGACGGCGTGGCGGCTGGCCTTCCTGGCCGGGCTGCTGGCGGCGCCGCTGGCCTATGCGGCGCTGGGCGGCACCCTGCCGGACGTGCAGGCGGACGCCTCCGCCGCGCTGCTGGTGGTGGGTGGACTGCTGGTCGGCTTCGGCACGCGGCTGGGGTCGGGGTGCACCAGCGGGCACGGGGTGTGCGGGCTGGCCCGGCTGTCACCGCGCTCGCTGGTCGCGACGGGGGTGTTCATGGCGGCGGCCGTGGCGACCGTCTTCGTCGCGCGCCATCTGGTCGGCTGAACCGGAGGGGTGTGAGCCATGGGCGTTCTGATCTCCGCCTTCGTCGCCGGCCTGCTGTTCGGCCTGGGCCTGCTGATATCGGGCATGGTGAGCCCGGCCAAGGTGCTGGGCTTCCTCGACCTGTTCGGCAATTGGGACCCCAGCCTCGCCTTCGTCATGGGCGGGGCGGTCGTGGTGTCGGCGCTGGGCTACCGGCTGGCGGTGCGGCGCGGCCGTGCGGTGCTGACCGGTGCCCTGAAGGTGCCGGACCGGCGGGACGTGGACGGCCGGCTGCTGGGCGGCTCGGCGCTGTTCGGCGTGGGCTGGGGGCTGGTCGGCCTGTGCCCCGGCCCGGCCATTGTCGGTCTGACGCTGGGCGTCAAGCCGCTGCTGGTGTTCGTCCCGGCGATGC
Source organism: Azospirillum sp. (assembly GCA_035629155.1). Classification (GTDB taxonomy): domain Bacteria; phylum Pseudomonadota; class Alphaproteobacteria; order Azospirillales; family Azospirillaceae; genus Azospirillum. Next base: position 9,091 of record DASPIO010000288.1, read on the forward strand.
TGGCGGGAATGGCGGCGTACCGCCTGATCGACCACCTGCTTGCCCAGCCAAGGCCGCGCTTCGCCGATTGATCGGGGTGGCCCGTCCGCGCGGCCGGAAATTTTGGTCCGACGCGCGGACGAGGCGACAAACGGGATTGAATTGCCCGCCGATCCGGGTCATCTTTGTGTAGCCGCGCCCTGGGTGTTGGAGTGCGGCGCTTCACTTCAGACGAGACCGTTTATGTTCGACCGCCCGCAGCGCAACGCCTTCCGCGCTCCCGAAATCACCCATCGCAACATCCGCGCCACCGTCAAGTGGTTCAACCCGACCAAGGGTTTCGGCTTTGTGACGCCGGAAGACGGTTCGCCGGACGCGTTCCTCCACTCCACCGTGCTTCAGTTCTCCGGGCATGACGCGCTGGCG
>DASPIO010000289.1:0-11076 GCA_035629155.1 Azospirillum sp.
GCTCCTTCGGTGTGAAGAAGCCAAGTTCCTGACGAATGCGCCGCCCACGCAACTTATGCCGCATCACCAACTCGCAAACGCGCGGCTTTCCACGAGTTCCGTCCCTGGCGCGGCATAATCCGGGTGTCGGCATCATGCCCCCGGTCGCTGGCGTGCGGTGTATTGCAGTTCCGTAATCCTTTCATCCTGTTAGTATTTTTTTAAGCCGCTAAAATCATGGTGAGCGACACGCTGCTTGAGCGGTCGCGCGGTCGGTGCGCCGTGACGCGGCGCCGTCGCCGTTCCCACCCTTCGATGGCTGGGCCGGCGAGGGCAGGGGGTGGGAGTTCTGGGCGTCCTATGAGCGCGACGGAAAACGAACGGTTCGAGCAATTCGCTGCGGTCCTGCAGACCGAACTGCTGGAACGCACCCGCAAGACCATGGAGTTGCTCCAGCCGGAGGAGCAGCCGTGCTCCCTGTTGCCCTTCGCGCAGACGCCATCCTTCCTGGACATCTACACCGAAGTGGTGCGGGTCGGCATCTTCCCGGTCGTGCTCAGCCGCCGTCCGGTGCGCGCCATCGTCGGCGACGTGGACTGGCCGCGCGACGGGCGGGAATACCTGCTGACGGTGCTCGACGACCGCTCCAACGCTGTTTTCACCGCCTGGGACTATGCCTGGGACGCGCTGTGGGACGAGCGCACCGTGACCTCCGGTCCGCAGAACCAGAAGGAGGAGAAGAAGGGCGGCTTCCTCAGCATGCTCTTCGGCCGCAAGCGCAAGGAACAGCAGGAGGTCCGGTCGGTCGAGCACGAGGAGGGCGACGTCATGGCCGGCCTCTACACCATGCTCAACCAGCTCTCCGAGAAGAAGGGCTACCTGCCGCTGTTCCACGACGACAGCAAGGTCTTCAAGGGGCTGGCGCGGGTGAAGCCGGGGCGGCTGCTGTCCATGTGGAAGGAGCTGAAGCAGTACCATCATCAGGAATTCAACCTGACCGGCCACGACCAGGCGAAGCCGGGCGTGCTGTCGGAGGCCATGCAGAAGTGCCAGTTCAATCTGCCCGACCGCATCGGCGAGTTCATGGTGCTGAAGTGCGCGGTGGACCTGGAGCACGTGAACAAGCCCTTCATCGGCAAGTACATTCGCCAGTCCGCCCGCACCCAGGAGGAGGCGGAGAAGGGCATGCCCTACCTGTCGCTTTACTGGAAGGCGATGCCCAACGTCCTCGTCGTGCAGCAGAATCTGTAGGCCGGCCATGACCCGCACGCTCGCCGCCTCCGTGGGTTTGGTGCTCGCATTGGGCGGGGGCGCGGCGGCGCAGGGCGTCGACCTGTCGGTGTGCCAGTACCTGCCGCGCCATGTGCCCGCCGCGGACGTGGAACACCGGCCGGGCGCGGACGTGGTGAACGGTCGCCCGGTGGCGCCGGCGGACCTGCCGGGATCGGCGGGCGGCATCGGGACGGCGCCGCTGCGCATCGAGATCCCGGTCACCCTGAATTTCGCCCGCCGCCTGGGCGTGGACGGGACCACCGGCGGGCTGCCGGGCAAAACGGAGGTCGGCCGGATAACGGTCATCGGCGACCAGATCTGGTTCAACGACCAGCCGTTGAACGGCCCCAGCCAGGCGCGGCTCTACGCGCTGTGCCGGTCCGCGCGCTGACCAAAAGGCGCGCTCGTGATGGACCTCATGATAGACAAGGCGACCGGACCTTCCTAAAGTCCCTCTCCCGGTGCCATGATTGGCGCTATCCCGGTCTTCGAGAGTGGAACCATGCGGCTGTCCGCCTTTTTCCTGCCGACCCTGAAGGAAACCCCGACCGAGGCGCAGATCGTCTCGCACCGCCTGATGCTGCGCGCCGGCATGATCCGCCAGACCTCGGCGGGCATCTACGCCTGGCTGCCGCTGGGCCACCGCGTGCTGAAGAAGATCGAGCAGATCGTGCGCGAGGAGCAGGACGCCGCCGGGGCGCAGGAATTGCTGATGCCGACCATCCAGTCGGCCGAACTGTGGCGGGAGAGCGGGCGCTACGACGACTATGGCAAGGAGATGCTGCGCATCACCGACCGGCATGACCGCGAGATGCTGTTCGGCCCGACGAATGAGGAGATGATCACCGACATCTTCCGCCACTTCGTCAAGAGCTACCGCCAGTTGCCGCTTAACCTCTACCACATCCAGTGGAAGTTCCGGGACGAGATCCGCCCGCGCTTCGGCGTGATGCGCGGCCGCGAGTTCCTGATGAAGGACGCCTATTCCTTCGACATCAGCCCGGAGGCGGCCAAGCGCTCCTACCAGGCGATGTTCCTGGCCTACCTCCGGACGTTCGCGCGCCTCGGCCTGAAAGCGATCCCCATGCGTGCCGACACCGGCCCCATCGGCGGCGACCTCAGCCACGAGTTCATCATCCTGGCCGAGACCGGTGAGAGCGGCGTGTTCTGCCATAAGGATTGGCTGGGCCTGGACGTGCTGGCCGACGCGCCGGACTACAAGGACGATTTGCAGCCGTTCTTCGACAAGTACACGTCGATCTACGCCGCCACCGACGAGAAGCACGACGACGCCACCTGCCCGGTGCCGGCCGACCAGCTCGAGTCCGCGCGCGGCATCGAGGTGGGGCACATCTTCAACTTCGGCACCAAGTATTCCAAGGCGATGAACGCCGCCGTCGCCGGCCCGAACGGTGAGCCGGTGTTCGTCGAGATGGGCAGCTACGGCATCGGCGTGTCACGCCTCGTGGGGGCCATCATCGAGGCGAGCCACGACGACAACGGCATCATCTGGCCGGACAGCGTGGCGCCCTTCAAGGTCGGCCTCGTCAACCTCAAGCCGGGCGACGCCGAGACCGACCGCGTGTGCGAGGAGCTGTACTTCAAGCTGCGCGGCGCCGACGTGGACGTGCTGTACGACGACCGCGACGAGCGGCCGGGCGTCAAGTTCGCCGACATGGACCTGATCGGCCTGCCGTGGCAGCTGGTGGTCGGACCGCGCGGCCTGAAGAACGGTGTGGTTGAGCTGAAGCGCCGCGCCACCGGCGAACGCGAGGAACTGTCGGCCGATAGCGCGCTGGCGAAGCTGACGGCGTAACGCCATATCAGGGCCGGAGGGTCGGTTGGGTTGAGCGCGAGCGAAAGCCCAACGCCCCTGGCGCGGCGGGAACGTTGGGTTTTCGCTGGCGCTCAACCCAACCTACAATCCTCCCTCCCCAGGGAGGGTGAACGTGCGACCGGACCTCCCATGATCTTCTCCGCGTTCGAACGCATGGTCGCGATGCGCTATCTGCGCGCCCGCCGGCAGGAGGGGTTCATCTCGGTCATCGCCGGGTTCTCGTTCCTGGGCATAGCGCTCGGCGTGGCGACGCTCATCGTCGTCATGGCGGTGATGAACGGCTTTCGGGGCGAGTTGCTGGGGCGCGTGCTGGGCCTGAACGGTCACCTCAACGTCTACGCCGCGGAGAGCGGGCCGCTGAACGATTTCGACGCGCTGGCGGACAAGGTGCGCACGGTGCCGGGCGTGCAGGGGGCGACGCCGGTGGTGGAGGGGCAGGCACTGATCACCGTGCGCGGCGTGGCGTCCGGCGCCATGGTGCGGGGCGTGCGGCCGGAGGACTTCAGGGGGCGGCCGACGCTGGCGCGCAACATCGTGCGCGGCACCCCCGACGCCTTCGGCGAGGACAACGTTGCGATCGGTCTGCGCATGGCGCAGCGGCTGGGGCTGACCGTGGGCGACCAGATCACCCTGATCGCGCCGCAGGGCGACGTGGCGACCTTCGGCACGGCGCCGCGCATGCGCAGCTTCCCCATCGGCGCCATCTTCGCCACCAACATGTTCGAGTACGATAACGCCTTCATCTTCATGCCGCTGGAGCCGGCGCAGGCGTTCTTCAACCTGGGCGAGGGTGTGAGCGCGCTGGAGCTGTTCGTCGCCGACCCGCTGAACATGGACGCGGTGCGCGCGGCGGTGACGGCCGCCGCCGGGCCCGGCCACCGGGTGATGGGGTGGGAGCAGGCGAACGCCAGCCTGTTCACCGCGCTGAAGATCGAGCGGACGGTGATGTTCCTGATCCTGACGCTGATCATTCTGGTCGCCGCCTTCAACATCATCTCCAGCCTGATGATGCTGGTGAAGGAGAAAGGACGCGACGTCGCCATCCTGCGCACCATGGGCGCCTCGCAGGGGATGATCCTGCGCGTCTTTTTCCTGTCCGGCGCGTCGGTGGGGGTGGTCGGCACGCTGGCCGGTCTTGCGCTCGGCCTCGCCATCGCCGGCAACATGGAGACGGTGGGGCAACTGGTGGGCCGGCTGTCCGGCGGCGGCTATTCGGCCGAGGTCGCCTTCCTGTCGCATCTGCCGGCCCGCATCGACTGGGGCGAAGTGGTGCTGGTGGTGGTGATGGGCCTGACGCTGTCCATGGGGGCGACGGTGTACCCCAGCTGGCGCGCGGCGCGCCTCGACCCCGTCGAGGCATTGCGTTACGAATGACCCGCCCGTTCCCCGCACGCGAGCCCGCATTCCCATGATCTTCTCCGCCTTCGAACGCATGGTGGCGATGCGCTACCTCCGGGCGCGCCGGCAGGAGGGGTTCATCTCCGTCATCGCCGGATTCTCTCTCCTGGGCATCGCGCTGGGTGTCGCCACGCTGATCATCGTCATGGCGGTGATGAACGGCTTCCGCGCGGAGCTGTTGGGGCGTGTGCTGGGGCTGAACGGTCACCTGAACGTCTACGCCGCACAGGGTGGCCCCTTGCGCGACTACGACGCGATGGCGCAGGCGTTGCGCGCCACGCCGGGCGTGGTGAGCGTGACGCCGACGGTGGAGGGGCAGGCGCTGATCTCCGCCAAAGGCTCGGCGTCTGGCGCCGTGGTGCGCGGCGTGCGCGCGGAGGACTTCCGGGCGCGCCCGACGCTGGCGGAGCACATCGTCGCCGGGTCGGCCGAGGCGTTCGGCGAGGACCGCGTGGCGATCGGTGCCCGCATGGCACAGCGGCTGAAGCTGAACGTGGGTGACGAGATCACGCTGATCGCACCACAGGGCAACGCCACGGCCTTCGGCACCGTGCCGCGGCTGCGCAGCTTTCCCATCGCCGCCATCTTCGACGTCGGCATGTTCGAGTACGACAACTCGTTCATCTTCATGCCGCTGGAGCCGGCGCAGCTTTTTTTCCGCCTGCCCGAGGCGGTGACCTCGCTGGAGCTGTTCGTCGCCGACCCCACGCAGGTGCGCGCGGCGCGCGACGCCATCCTGCCGGCGGTGGCCGGGCGCGGGCGCGTGCTGGACTGGCAGCAGTCGAACGCCAGCTTCTTCACGGCGCTGCAGGTCGAGCGGAACGTGATGTTCCTGATCCTGTCGCTGATCATCATGGTGGCGGCGTTCAACATCATCTCCAGCATGATCATGCTGGTGAAGGACAAGGGCCGTGACATCGCCATCCTGCGCACCATGGGCGCCACGCGCGGCATGGTCCTGCGCGTGTTCTTCCTGGCCGGTTCCACCGTGGGCGTCATCGGCACCCTGGCCGGGCTGGGGCTGGGCATCGTGTTCTGCCAGAACATCGAGGCGATCCGGCAGTTCATCCAGGCGCTGACCGGCACCAACCTGTTCTCCGCCGAGATCTACTTCCTGTCGCAGCTTCCCGCCCGCATCGACTGGGGCGAGGTGGCGCAGGTGGTCGGCATGGCGCTCGGCCTTTCGTTCGGCGCCACCATCTATCCCTCCTGGCGGGCCGCCCGCCTCGACCCCGTGGAGGCCTTGCGTTATGAGTGAGGAGCGGCCCATGCTGGAGTTGTCCGGCGTCGTGCGCGTGTTCGAGCAGGCCGGCACCCGGCTGGAGGTGCTGCGCGGCGCGTCGCTGGCGGTGCGACCGGGGGAACTGGTGGGGCTCGTCGGGCCGTCGGGGGCGGGCAAGTCGACGCTGCTGCACATCGCCGGCCTGCTGGAGCGGCCGGACGAGGGAATGGTGCGCATCGGCGGCATCGACGCCTCAAAGCTCGACGACGGCAAGCGCACGGAGATCCGCCGAGGCGCCATCGGCTTCGTCTACCAGTTCCACCACCTGTTGCCGGAATTCTCGGCGCAGGAGAACATCGTGCTGCCGCAGATGATCGCCGGGCTTTCCAAGCGCGAGGCGACGGAGCGGGCGCGCCAGCTCCTCGCCATGGTCGGGCTGGAGGCGCGCGCGAGCCACCGGCCGGCCCGCCTGTCGGGCGGCGAACAGCAGCGCGTCGCCATCGCCCGCGCGCTGGCCAACGCGCCGGGCCTGCTGATCGCCGACGAGCCGACCGGCAATTTGGACCCGCACACGGCCGAGGGCGTCTTCGGGATGCTGACCAAGCTGGTGCGCGGCGCCCGCGTGGCGGCGCTGATCGCCACCCACAACCTGGAATTGGCGCAGCGCATGGACCGCGTTCTGGAAATGCGCGATGGTGTGCTGGTGGAACACGCCTGAAACGATTGGGGAGAGTACGCCTGATGTCGCGCATCATCGTCCACGGTCCGGCCTTGAGCAGCTACGTCTGGAGTGTGCGCATCGCGCTCACCGAGAAGGGCCTCGCCTACGAGATGCCCGCGTTCGCGTTCGGCGCGCAGCGGCAGCCGGAGCACCTCGCCCGCCATCCCTTCGCCAAGGTCCCGGCGTTCGAGCACGACGGCTTTGTGCTGTACGAGACGCAGGCGATTGTCCGCTACATCGACGAGGCGTTTCCCGGCCCCTCGTTGCAGCCGGCCGACGTGCGCCGGCGGGCGCGCATGAACCAGGTGATCGGCATCATGGACGCCTACGGCTGGCCGTCCATTGCCGGCGGCATCCTGTTCAACCGCCTGATCGCGCCCAAGATGGGCATGCCGTGCGACGAGGCCGCCGTGCAAGAGGCCATTCCGCGGGCGCAGCAGTGCATCGCCGAATGGGAGCGGCTGCTGGGTGACCAGCCCTATATGGCGGGGGGCGCCTTTTCGCTGGCCGACGTCATGCTGGCGCCGATCATGCTCTACACGCCGTTCGCCGAGGAAAGCCGTGCGCTGCTGGCCGAGGCGCCCCGGCTCACCGCCTGGATCGGGCGCATGCGCGCCCACTCCAGCGTCGCCGCCACCGCGCCCCCGCCCATGCCGGCTTGAGTATGCTTGCCTGACAAGGCTTGGCACTCGCTGATTCGCGGGTTGGCGGGCGCCGCGCCCTCAGGCACACTCCCCTGCAAAACAATCACGCAGCAGGGGAGTGACGAGATGGACCAGAGGATCATCGACCTCTACGACGAGTACACCCACAAGCCGTTGCCGCGCCGGGTGTTCCTGGAACGCATGGCGGTGCTCGTCGGCAGCGCCGCGGCGGTGCCGGCCGTCCTCGCGCAGATCGAGCCGAACTACGCGCTGGCCGCCGTGGTGGCGCCCGACGATGCGCGCATCACCACCGAGACTGTCAGCTTCCAGGGGGCCACGGGCGAGGTGAAGGGCTATCTCGCACGGCCGAAGGTGGTGGACAAGGCGCCGTCCGTCATCGTCATCCACGAGAATCGCGGCCTGAACCCGCATATCGAGGACGTCACCCGCCGCTTCGCCACCGAGGGTTTCGTGGCGCTGGCGCCGGACCTGCTGTCGCCGCTGGGCGGCACGCCGCAGGATCCTGACCGGGCGCGCGAGATGATCGGCCAGCTCGATGCCGCCAAGACGGTGAACGACCTGAACGCCGCCATCTCCTACCTGATGGCCTACCGCTATTCGAGCGGCAAGGTCGGTGCCGTCGGCTTCTGCTGGGGCGGCGGCATGGCCAACCAACTGGCGCTGAAGGCGCCGGACCTAAAGGCCGCGGTTGTCTACTACGGCCGCTCGCCCGACCCGGAGCTGGTCACCAGCGCGCTGAAGGCGCCGCTGCTGCTGCACTACGCCGGGCTCGACCAGGGTGTGAACAGCGGCGTCCCGGCGTACGAAACGGCGCTGAAGAAGGCCGGCGCCAAGTACACGCTGTACATGTACGAAGGTGCCAACCACGCCTTCAACAACGACACCTCGGCCGAGCGCTACAATGAGGCGGCGGCCAAACTGGCGTGGCAGCGCACGGTGGAGTTCCTCAAGCAGAACCTCGTGTGAGGTGAGTGGCCGAGGACGTTGGGTCTTCGTCTGGGCCTCACCCCAACCTACGCGGGACGCTCCTGCAGGTCGGGATGAGCGCGGCGAAAACCCAACGTCGGAATCCTTTATTCGGCAGGCGCCGGCTTGCGCACCGGCAGTTTCAGCACTGTCACCGCCAGCCCGGCGAACACCAGAGCCGCGCCCAGCAGCTTCAGCGGGCCGAAGGCTTCGCCCAGCAGCAGGGCGCCGGAACTCATGCCGAAGATCGGCACCAGCAGCGAGAAGGGGGCCACGAGGCTGGCCGGGTAGTGGCGCATCAGGAAGCCCCAACTGGCGAAGCCGAACAGCGTCGCCGCGGCGGCGATGTAGACCAGCGACGCCACGCCCGGCCACGTCAGCCCGGAGAGCGCGCCGGCCATCCGCTCCGGCCCCTCCACCACCAGCGAGAGCGCCAGCAGCGGAAGCGGCGGCACGAGGCTGACCCACAGCATCAGGCGGAACAGGTCGGGCGCCCTGGCCTGTTTCAGGATGATGTTTCCCGCCCCCCAGGCGACGGCGGCGCCGACGACCATGGCAAGGCCGAGCCGCGACCCCCCAGCCGGCATCTCCAGCGCGATCACGGCGATGCCGGCGAAGGCCACCGCCATGCCGGCCAGCGGCCTCCAGCCCGGCCGGTCACCCAGCAGCACCGCGGCGAACAGCACCGTGAAGAACGCCTGGCTTTGTGCCACAAGCGAGGTCAGGCCGGCCGGCATGCCGACGTGCATGCCGCCGAACAGCAGGGCGAACTGCAGCGCCCCCAGCACCAGCCCGATCCCCAGCACATAACGCCACGCCACCGGCGGGCCGCCGCGCACGCCGAACACAAGCAGCGGCAGCGCCGCCAGCGCGAAGCGCAGCGCGGTGAACAGCAGCGGCGGGAAGTCCCGCAGCCCCACCTTGATGGCGACGAAATTGAAGCCCCAGACGGCGGCGACGCAGACGGCGAGGAGGATATGGAGCGGACGCATGGGGCACGAGCCTATGCGTCGGCCCCGTCGGCAAGCAATGCGCTTTCGTCGGGGCAGGGTGCCCGCCGGGGCAGGCGCAGGCTGACCGTGGTGCCCAGGCCCGGCTCGCTGTCCACGCGCACGGTGCCGCCCAGCACGCGTGTCACGGCGTTGTGCACCACGTTGAGGCCGAGGCCGGCGGCGCCCTTGCCCCGGCCGGTGGTGAAGAACGGGTCGAAGATGCGGTCGAGGTGCTCGGGATCGATGCCGCGGCCGTCGTCGACGCAGCGCAGTTCCACCGTATCGCCGTCCTCGCGCGCCAGGATGGCGACGGCACCCGGCCGGTCTGGCGACAGCCCGTGCAGCAGCGCGTTCTGCACCAGCGCGCTCAACACCTGTCCCAGCAGGTCCGGGTAGCCGTCCATGCCGATGCCGGCCGGGCAGGCGGAGGTCAGGCGGTGACCGTCGCGCCGCGCCTTCGGCGCGAAGCCGACCAGCGCCTGCTCCACCCGGCGGCGCAGGTCGAAGCGGCGCCGCTCTTCCCCGGCACCGCCGACGGCGAGGCGCTTGAAGCTGTCGATCAGCCCCACCGAGCGGTTCAGGCTGCCGAGGATGAGCGGAGTCACGTCGCCCACCAGCTTGAGGAAATGCATGAGGTCGGAACGGCGCAGGGCGTGGCGCTCCACCTGCTCGGTCACCCGCGCGGCGGCATCGCCCAGCGCGGTGGCGGCGGTGAGCGCCGTGCCGATGGGCGTGTTCAGCTCGTGCGCCATGCCGGCGACGAGGCCGGCCAGCGAGGCCTGCTTCTCCGCCTCCACCAGCTTGGCCTGATTGCGTTTGAGGGCGTCGAGCGCCTCGTTCAGCTCCTGCGTGCGGGCGAACAGCTCGCGCTGGCGTTCCTCGACGACCGCCTCCAGCGGGCTGGCCGTTCCGAAGGCGCCGGGGACCGGTCGCGGTGGAGCGTCGTCCAGGACCAGCAGCGGGGATGGCTCCGGCACGGGGGAATGCGGCAAGCCCAGCCGTGCGAGAGCGGCGAGCTGCGCGGCGCGGGTGGTGCGGTCCTCCATGCGTGCGCGCTCTCCGGGCGGGGTTTTCGACGAATGCCCGCAGTTTTAGACCGAATCGCCGGGTGGGCAAGGCCCTTCATGCACGGAATCAGGAGCCGGTGTGCATCCGTCGGCACTCGTCGGCCGCGTTGATCGCCCAGGAGGAGCCGGACAGGCTGAAGCTGGCGACCTGGCTGGCGCCGTTGTGGAATTCCACCCTGCGGCTGCGGGCGAAGGGGTAGAGGGCGTCCTCGTAATCGGCGGTCGGGAAGGCCACCATCAGCGCGCGGTCGTCCAGCGGATGCGCCTGGAAGGGGACGCGTTCGCCGTCGTCGAACAGCGCCGTGAGCGCCCGCGCCGAGTCCGCGTCCTCGGCCGGCGGCAGGCCGGTCAGGCGGAAGCCGGAATCGCGCACGGCGGCGACGAACACCAGCGCCGGTGCGGCGGTCTTGCGCTGGGCAAGGCAGTAGGCGCGGTCGCGGTCCTCGGCGGTGACCAGCTCGACCGTCCAGCCGCGCTTCTCGGCGACGACGCGGGTCGGGCCGTCGCGGTGGGCCTTGGGTCTGGCGGCGGTGGATGGCGGGGTGGTCGTCTGGCAGCCGGCCAGCAGGGCGCCCGTCAGCAGGGCGGCGACCAGAGTGTGGCTCGAACGTCGCATGGGGTGCCTTTCGGTAACATCGTGCCGACGAACCCTTGCTTATTACACTATTGCAACACAAAGGCGAACCATCCTTGTGACGGGAGCGGCAATGCGCCCCACTTGCCTTTTCCCATGGAGAGGCCCTCCGTACGTGAGCCTTGAACGGGGCCGCCGGATACGCCACGACTAGAGCGCTGCCGGATGGCAGGACCGAGACAACCGAACGATCGATGCCCAACGCCGACTTCATCCATCTCCGGGTGCACTCCGCCTATTCGCTGTCGGAAGGCGCCATCAAGACGAAGGAGCTGGTGAAGCTCTGCCACAAGCAGCACATGCCCGCCGTGGCGGTGACCGAC
>DASPIO010000290.1:0-5965 GCA_035629155.1 Azospirillum sp.
CACGCTGAACCCCAAGCTGGTCAAGGTGCCGGGCATCCTGGTCGACCGCGTCGTCGTGGCGGCGCCGGAGAACCACATGCAGACCTACGGCAACGCCTACGACCCCGCCTTCTCCGGCGAGATCCGCGTGCCGCTCGACCGCCTGCCGCCGATGGGGCTGGACGAGCGCAAGATCATCGCGCGCCGCGCCGCGTTCGAGCTTCAGGACGGCGCCGTCATCAACCTGGGCATCGGCATGCCGGAAGGCATGGCGGCGGTGGCGGCGGAGGAGCGCATCCTCGACCGCGTCACCATGACGGCCGAGCCCGGCATCATCGGCGGCGTGCCGGCCAGCGGGCTGAACTTCGGCTCCGCCGTCAACGCGGAATCGATCATCGACCAGAACCAGCAGTTCGATTTCTACGACGGCGGCGGGCTCGACCTCGCCTGTCTGGGGCTGGCGCAGTGCGACGCCGCCGGCAACGTGAACGTCAGCCGCTTCGGGTCCAAGCTGGCCGGGGCGGGCGGCTTCATCAACATCTCGCAGAACGCCCGCCGCCTCGTCTTCGCCGGCACCTTCACGGCCGGCGGGCTGGCCGTGAAGGTGGAGGACGGGCGGCTGCGCATCCTGCGCGAGGGAGCCAGCCGCAAGTTCACCCGCGCGGTGGAGCAGGTGACCTTCTCCGGCCCCTACGCCGCCTCGCTCGGCCGGCCGGTGCTGTACGTGACCGAGCGCTGCGTCTTCGCGCTGCGCCGCGACGGGCTGGAACTGGTGGAGGTGGCGCCCGGCATCGACATCGCCCGCGACATCCTCGCCCACATGGACTTCATGCCGATCATCACCGCGCCCCAGCCCATGCGTGCGGAGATCTTCGGCGCGGCCCCCATGGGGTTGAGCGACCGCCGCACGGCGCCGCGGCCGGAGCTGGTCGCGGCCGAATAGCGAACGACAAAACCAAGAAACAAGGGGAGGGAAACACCATGGACGGCTCGTCGCCGCTTGCCTTCGACCATCTGGAACGCATCGCCGACGCGGCCGGCGGCATGTCGGTGGAGATCGCCGAGATCACCGGCCGCGTCGAGGACATTTCCGGCCGCATGGACCGCAGCGCCGAGACGCTGGGCGACCTGCACGAGGCCTCGGTCGCCATGGCGAAGGCCGGCGAACGCATCGTCGGCTCCGTCGAGGTCACCTGCGGGGAGGTGACGCAGGCGCGCGGCGAGGTGGAGCGTTCGCGCGACACGCTGGCCGGGGCGCTGGGCGCGATCAAGACGCTGGTCGGCACCGTCGGCGACATCGAAAACGGCCTGGGCGACCTGCGCGAGGCGCTTGCGGCGGTCGGCAAGGTCGCCAAGGAGATCAACGCCATCGCCAAGCAGACCAACCTGCTGGCGCTGAACGCCACCATCGAGGCGGCGCGCGCCGGGGAGGCCGGGCGCGGATTCGCCGTGGTGGCCGGCGAGGTGAAGGCGCTGTCGCGCAAGACGGCCGAGGCGACGGTGGAGATCGAAGGCACGCTGCGCACCCTCGACCACCGCGTGCGCAGCCTGCTCGACCACGGGGCGGCCGGGGCGCAGCGCGCGGCGGCCGTGCGCGACGGCACCGACGCCATCGCCGGGGTGTTCGAGACGGTGAGCGGTGTCATGGGCAAGATCGCCGGCGAGGCGGAGCGCATCAACGGCGACGCCACCGCCATCCACGGCCACTGCCGCGACATGGAGGGGCGGCTGGCGCAGATCGCCGCCGACGTGGCGTCGAGCAGCGAGGATCTGGGCCGCGCGCGCAACCAGGCCGGCGCGCTTCTCGCCCTGGGCGAGGGGCTGATCGAGGCGACCGCCGCCATGGGGATCGAGACGGTGGACACCCCCTTCATACGCCGCGCCCAGCAGGTGGCCGCCCAGCTTTCCGCCGCCTTCGAGGACGGGGTGGCGAGCGGCGCCATCGGCGAAGCCGACCTGTTCGACGAGGACTACCGCCCGGTGCCCGGCAGCGATCCGGTGCAGGTCGTGACGCGCTTCACCGCCTTCACCGACCGGGTCGTGCCGCCGGTGGCCGAGCCGGCCTTCGCGGCGGACCCGCGCACCGTGTCCTGCGCGCCGGTCGACCGCAACGGCTACCTGCCCACGCACAACGCCCGGTACGCCGCCCCGCAGCGTCCCGGCGATCCGGCGTGGAACGCCGCGCACAGCCGCAACCGGCGCATCTTCAACGACCGCACCGGTCTCACCTCGGCCCGCAGCACCAAGCCGTTCGTGCTGCAGACCTACCGGCGCGACATGGGCGGCGGCCAGTTCGTGACCATCAAGGAGGTCGCGGCACCGATCTGGGTGCGCGGCCGCCACTGGGGCGCCGTGCGACTCAACTACCGGCATGATAAATACCGGCCCTGATCCGGGACGCCGCATCGGCTACCACGGAGGGCCTATGCGGCGCCGATGCAAGACCGGTCCATTCGGAGGCTTAATCTTCGATTGATTGAGTGATAGGTATTCCCCATGCCATCTCTGTTGTGGGGCGTGCATGTCGCTGCATTGCAGCAACAATGCGCCCCGACGACACGAAGGCGGCCGTGGGATACCTGGGAGGCTTCCGTGAGCGACACCCTCGATTTCGAGGCGCTGCGGCAACACGCGGTCCAGACGCTGTTCGAACATTTGGCGGGAAGCTGCGTCGGCGCGGTCGCGGTGGACCGCAACGCGCGCGTCGCCTGGATGGATCCGAAGTATCGCACCCTGCTGGGCATCCAGGGCGAGGTGCTGGGCAAGCCGGTCGAGGAGGTCATCCCGAACAGCCTGATGCGCCGCGTCGTCGAGACGGGCCAACCCATTCTGATCGACATCATGGAGGTGGGCGAGCGCGCGCTGGTCGTCAGCCGCCTGCCGCTGAAGGGGCCGGGCGGCGAGACCATCGGCGCCGTCGGCTTCGCCCTGTACGACCGCGCCGAGTCCCTGCGCCCCCTCGTCTCCAAGTATCAGAGACTGCAGGAGGAGCTGACCCGCACGCAGCGGGAGCTGGCCCAGGAACGGCGCGCCAAGTATTCGTTCTCGCAGTTTCTCGGCGTCAGCGAGGCGGTGCGCGAGATCAAGCGCCTCGCCCGCCGCGCGGCGCAGATGGACTCCACGGTGCTGCTGCTGGGCGAGACCGGCACGGGGAAGGAACTGCTGGCCCAGGCCATCCACGCCGCCAGCCCGCGCGCCAGCCGCCCCTTCGTCGGCATCAACGTCGCCGCCATTCCCGAGACCCTGCTGGAGGCGGAGTTCTTCGGGGTGGCGCCGGGCGCCTTCACCGGGGCCGACCGCCGCATGCGCGAGGGAAAGTTCCAGCTCGCCAACGGCGGCACGCTGTTCCTGGACGAGATCGGCGACATGCCGCTGACGCTGCAGGCCAAGCTGCTGCGCGTGCTGCAGGAGCGGGAGATCGAGCCGCTGGGCTCCAACAAGGTCATCCACGTGGACGTGCGCATCATCGCCGCGACCAGCCGCGACCTGACGGGCCTGGTGCGCGACCGGCAGTTCCGCGCCGACCTCTACTACCGCCTGAACGTCGTGCCGATCACGCTGCCGCCATTGCGCGAGCGGTCGGAGGACATTGAGGGCATCGCCGATTCCATCCTCGACCGCCTTGCCATCCAGCAGGGCTCGCCGCCGCGCGAGCTGACGGACGGGGCCATCCACGCGCTGCGCGCCTACGGCTGGCCGGGCAACGTGCGCGAGCTGTACAACGTGCTGGAGCGCCTGGCCGCGCTGACCGACGAGCCGGTGGTGACGGCCGCCCACATCGCCGCCGTGCTGCCGCCCGGCGAAGGCGGGGAGGTGGGGGACGACCCGGCGTGCGCCAACGGCGTGCGCCCGCTGTCGGAGGTGCTGCACCAGACCGAACGCGCCGCCATTTCCGCAGCATTGGCCGAGGCCGGCGGGGTGAAGGCCAAGGCCGCCAAGCTGCTGGGCATCTCCCGCGCCTCGCTCTACGAGCGGATGATGAACCTGGGCATGGCGCAGGGCGGTCAGGGCGCGTGACGTTGGGCTTCGCTGCGCTCAACGTCGAGCACCTTTCGAAGCGGTCACCCCGTCCAGTACGGTGCCCGCAGCTCGCGCTTCAGCACCTTGCCGATGGAGCTGCGCGGCAGGGTGGTGCGGAACTCCACGCCCGACAGGCGTTGCGTCTTGCCCAGGCGGGCGTTGGCCCAGGCCAGCAGTTCGCCGGCGTCCGCCGCCCGGCCGGGCTTTAGCACCACGAGGCCCAGCGGCGTCTCGCCCCACTCCTTGCTGGGCACAGCGATCACCGCCGCCTCGGCCACCGCGTCGTGCGCCAGCAGCACGCGTTCCAGGTCGCTGGCGTAGACGTTGAAGCCGCCGGACAGGATCATGTCCTTGCGCCGGTCGAGCAGGGTGAGGAACCCGTCCTCGTCGATGCGGCCGAGGTCGCCGGAGCGGAAGAACACCTCTCCCTCCGGGCTGGTCCACAGCAGCTCGCGCGTCAGCGCCTCGGCGTTGTGGTAGCCGGTCATCATCATGGGGGAGCGGCCGACGATCTCGCCCACCGCGCCGGGCGGCAGCTCGCGGCCCTGCTGGTCGAGGATGCGGACCTCCGCGCCGGTGCTCGGGCGGCCCACCGAATCCAGCTTGTCGGGGAAGGACGTGGCGTCGAGCACGGTGCTGACGCCGCCCTCGGTCATGCCGTAGACCTCGAACATCTTGCCGGGCCAGCGGTCGAGGATCTGGCGCAGCACCGGTCCGCGCAGCGGCGCGCTGGTCGACAGCTTGGCGCGGAAGGACGTCAGGTCGAAGCGGTCGAAGTCGGGCAGCGCCAGGAGGCGCTCGTACTGCACGGGCACCAGCATGGTGTGGGTGACGCGTTCGCGCTGCGCCAGTTCCAGGTAGCCGCGCGCGTCGAACTTGCGCATCAGCACCACCGTGCCGCCGCCCGACAGGGTGGGCAGCAGCGCCACCAGCGTCGTGTTGGAATAGAGCGGCGTGGCGAGCAGCGTCGTCGCCTCGCCGCCCAGGCCGAACACCGCCTGCCGCACGTTCTGGCGGGAGCGGAAGCGGTGGTCGTGCAGGATGCCCTTCGGCACGCCGGTGGTGCCGGAGCTGTAGATGATGTCGAACCAGTCCTCCGGCTTCAGTGCCACGGGCGGCATCGGTGCCGCGTCCCCGATCCAGGATTCCAGCCCCTGCCAGCGGCCACCGGTGAAGTCGAGGCCGATACAGGCATGCGAGTCCTTGGCGATGGCGTCGGCGGTGGCGCGGTGCAGGGCCGACGCGAACAGGAATCGCGCGCCGCTGTCGGCCAGCATGCCGGCCAGCGCGTCGGCCGTCGCCGAGGTCGGCAGCGGCGCCATGCAGCCGCCGGCCGCCAGCGTGCCGAGGTAGAGCGCCACGTACTCGGCCGAGTTCTCCGACAGGCAGGCCACCCGGTCGCCGGTGCGCAGGCCGTCGGCGCGCAGGCGCGCGGCGATGCGCGCCACCCAGGCGCCGAGGTCACCCCAGGACACCGTGCGGTCGCCGTCGCGCACGGCCGGGTGGTCGGGGCGTTCGGCGGCGTGGCGGCGGACGAGGTCCGGCACCGCCTCGAACACGGCGCCGGGCAGGGGGGCGGGGGTGATCAGCGGCTGGTCGGCGGGCATTGGGAGTCCTGATGCGTGGATCCTTGAAGAGTCTTGCCCCCTCCACCGCCGATGGCGGGGGAGGGTTCGGGATGGGGCAACGCTACGCAGTGCAGAGACGGAACGCTCAGCCGATCTCCTGCTTGGCGATGGCCTCCAGGTGCACCTCGTCCGGGCCGTCGGCGAGGCGCAGCGTGCGCACCTTGGCATACGCGGCGGCGAGGATGGTGTCCTGGCAGACGCCGGCGGCACCGTGCGCCTGGATGGCGCGGTCGATGACGCGGCAGGCCATCTGCGGGGCCACCACCTTGATCATGGCGATCTCGCGCTTGGCCACCTTGTTGCCGACCGTGTCCATCATGTGCGCGGCCTTCAGCGTC
>DASPIO010000291.1:0-17483 GCA_035629155.1 Azospirillum sp.
CCGGCTGCTTGAGGAAGGCCAGCGTCTCGCCCACCGCGCGCAGCTCGTGCGGCTCGCGGTCCATGCCCCAGGCGACGCGCTCCACCGTGCCGAACAGGTTGACCAGCACCGGCATGTCGGAGCGGGTGCCGTCCGCCTTGACGACGTTCTCGAACAGCACCGCCGGCCCGCCCTCGGCCAGCAGGCGGGTCTGGATCTCGGTCATCTCCAGCACGCTGGACACCGGCTCCTTCACCACCACCAGCCGCCCGGCGGCCTGCAGCCGGTCCATGAAGTCGCGCAGGGAGGTGTAGGGCATGGGAACGGATCCGTGTTGCGAAGCGAGGCCGTAAGCATCGGCCGCGCGCGCCCGGCGTCAAGGGGTGTGTGGGCTTGCGTCCGTTGGCGGTCGGTCGCATCGTGAGGGATGTCCGCACCCCGCGCCGCTGGAGGCCGCCGATGATTCTCGTTGGGCAATTGGATTCGCCCTACGTCCGCCGCGTGGCGGTGACGCTGCGCCATTACGGCCTGCCGTTCGAGCGGCGTCCGCTCTCCGTCTTCTCCGACGCCGAGGAGATGCGGCGGATCAACCCGCTGGGCCGCGTGCCGTCGCTGGTGCTCGACGACGGGGAGGTGCTGATCGACAGCGCCGCCATCCTCGACCATCTGGACTCGCTGGTCGGGCCGGAGCGGGCGCTGACGCCCCCCGCCGGGGCGGAGCGCCGGCAATGCCTGCGACTCGTGGCGCTGGCGACCGGCGCCATCGACAAGGCGATGCTGGTGGCCTATGAGCGCCTGCGCCGCCCGCCGGATCGGCAGTACCAGCCGTGGGCCGAGCGCTGTCGCGTGCAGGCGGAGACGGCGCTCAGGGCGCTCGACGCCGTGGCACCGTCGCCATGGCTGCTCGGCGCCCGCTTCAGCCAGGCCGACGTCACCGTGGCGGCGATGGCCGGCTATGTCCGCACGGCACCCGACGACCTGCTGCCGCCGGGACGCTACCCGAACCTGGATCGCCTTTCGGCGGCCTGCGAGGCGTTGCCGGCCTTCGTGGAGTCGCACCCGTCCATCGACGCGGGACTCGGCGCGCCGGTTCGCGGCCTCTGAGCCCCGGCGCGTGGAACACCTTCAGGAAGCCACCGTAGCCCTGGTCATCGGCACGCTGTTCGCCCTGGCCGGCGTGCAGGTTCTGAAGCACGTGCGCGCCGACTTCGTGGCCGAGGGGGCGCTGAAGCCCGGCACGCTGGTGCAGTTGATCGCGCTGTTCTGCTTCGACGCGATCCTGCGCACCGCCTACATCGCCGCGTTCGCCGAGGCGGCGGCGCCGGCGGTGCTGGGCCTCACCGTCGGGGTCCTCGGGCTCGCGGTGACGGTGTTCGCGGCCACGGCGCACGCGCACGCCGTGCGCCGGCACGGACGCCGCGCCGGCGCGCACGCGGCCGGCGGGCCATACCGCTACAGCCGCAACCCGCATATCCTGGGCTATCTGGCGGCGATGCTCGGCTACACGCTGCTGTGGCCGACCGTCGCCGGGCTCATCCAGTTGGCCGTGCTGGCGTTGCTGCTGCACCGCTGGGTGAAGATCCGCGAGGACCACCTGGTGCTGATCCACGGCGAGGTCTACCGCTACTACCGCAACCGCACCGGCCGCTACGTGGGGCGGCCGAAACGCTAATCGGGCAGCAGGCGCCACACGGTGGTGTCGCGCACCTCGCGGTCTTCCAGGTCCAGCGACGTCGGCACGGCGTAGCGGGCGAGGAACTCCAGCCCTTCCTTCGGCACGTAGGCGCGGCCGGGATCGCCCAGCACCACCGTCGTCCCGGCGGCGGCCAGCGTGCGCAGCCACGCGGTGACGCGCTCGGCCATCGGGCGCTCGTAGCAGACGTCGCCGGCCAGCACGACGTCGACTCCGGGCAGCGGCAGGCCCACGAGGTCCTCGCCCTCCACCTCCAGGGCCACGCCGTTGGCCTCGGCGTTGAGGCGAATCGCCGCAAGGGAGAAGGCGTCGATGTCGCAGGCCCGCACCGCCGCCGCCCCGGCCAGGGCGGCGGCGATGCCAACGCAGCCGGTGCCGGCGGCAAAGTCCAGGACGCTCCGCCCGCGCACCAGCTCCGGTTGGTCAAGCACGAACCGTGCCACGGCCCGTCCGCCCGGCCAGGCGAAAGCCCAGTACGGCGGCGGAAGGTTGGTTTTTCGCAGGGTTTCCTCAGTCGCCTCCCACAGCGGGGTCACTTCCGTGGCCAGGTGCAGGCGCACTTCGGGCAGCAGCGGCGCGGTCGTCACCAGTGTGTTTTGGCGAACGAAATCCGCTGGATTTGCGTGGATTTGCAGGGCGGTCATGGGCCTATGTCGTTCCTTTGGCGGTTCGGCAGGGTACGCTTATCCACAGCCGCTTTCGGTTACATAATTCAAACAGGGTAGACTCACCCTGCGGCCTGTGTTACCTCGGCAACAGGGGATAACAATTTGGTGAGGGGGCGTCATGCGGTTGGGAACGATGGGTGCCCGTCTTTCGCTCGCTGCGTTCGTGGCCTTTGCTCCCGCCATGATTCCCGCCGCCGCCCAGGCCGAGGACTGCGTCCGCGTCGTCCGCTCCATCTCCGACTTCACCATCCAGGGCGATGCCTGGACCTGGTGGGCACACGCATCCGGGCGCTATGCGCAGTCGTTGCAGCCCGCCGTCGGCTCGGTCCTGGTGTTCAAGCGCTCCGGTCGGCTGAACCGCGGCCACGTCTCCCTGGTTTCCCGCATCGTCGATCGCCGCACCATTGAGGTCGACCACTCCTGGCTGGGCGGTCGCGGCCTGCGCCGTGCCATGCGCGTGGTCGACGTGTCGGCGCACAACGACTGGTCCGCTGTCCGCGTCTGGCACGAACCGGGCGATACCCTCGGCATGCGCTCCTACGCGACCTACGGCTTCATCCTGCCGGACGGCGCCCGGCCGCAGACCGTGGATCCGCAGCCGCGCGTGGTCGTCGCCCCGGCTGGCCGCGCCGCGCGCGCCACCGTCCGCCTGCAGACCGCGCAACTGGAAGCTCCCCGCGTGACTCCGACCGTGCGCCCGGCCCACAAGCCGTCGGCGCTGCTCACCACGGTGGCCCAGAACGACACCGCTCCGCTGAGCATCACGCCGCGCCGCAAGCCGTCCACTCCGGCCATCGCGGTGGCGGGCGTCGACTCGCTGCGCACCCTCCTGCCGGCCCGCAAGCCCGGCGGCGCCCCGGCCACCGAAGTGGCCAGCAGCGAGCGCTGACCCCCCTTAAGCGACCCGCCCGGCGACGATCGCCGCCAGCACCAGCCAGCCGAACCAGCGGTTGGACTTGAACTTTGCCAGACAGTCGTTCTGGTCGTCCGGGATCCAGGTCGCGACCTGCCACGCCAGTTGCAGCGTGGCCAGCATCAGCACCGGCCGGAACCACGTCCCCAACCCCGCCAGCCCGCCGGCCGCGCCGATCCCCACGAAGGTGAGGGTGTAGAAGGCGTAGATCCAGATCTTGCTCTGGTCGCCCAGGCGCAGCGCCGTGGATTTGACCCCGATGCGGGCGTCGTCCTCCTTGTCCTGGTGGGCGTAGATGGTGTCGTAGCCCAGCGTCCAGACGATGCCGGCGGCATACAGCACCAGCGCCGGCCACTCCAGTTCGCCGCGCACCGCCGTCCACCCGACCAGCGCCCCCCAGTTGAAGGCGAGGCCCAGGAACGCCTGCGGCCACCACGTGATGCGCTTCATCAGCGGGTAGGTGAACACAAGCACCAGCGACAGCACGCCCAGCAGGATGGTCGTCGTGTTGAACTGCAACAGCACGATGAGGCCGATCAGGAGCTGCAGCGCCAGGAAGGCCAGCGCCTGCTTCACGCTGACCTGCCCGCTGGGGATAGGGCGCGCGCGGGTGCGCTCGACACGGGCGTCGAAATCGCGGTCGAGGATGTCGTTGACGGTGCAGCCGGCCCCGCGCATCACCACGGCGCCGATGGCGAACAGCAGCATCAGCCGCCAGTCCGGCAGGCCGGGCGAGGCCAGCGCCGTGCTCCACCAGCAGGGGAACAGCAGCAGCCACGTGCCGATCGGGCGGTCCAGCCGGGCCAGCCTCAGGTACGGGCGCACGGGGGCAGGCGTGTAGCGGTCGATCCAGCCGTCGGCACGGATGTCGGTGAAGCCGCCCTCGGTCGGCGCGGATGAGCGGTCCATGGTCGGGTCTCGCCAGGAAGTGCGGTGGGGTTGCGCAAGGTACCGGCCCGCCGCCGCACGGGCAAGCGCGCGGCCGGGAAAAGCCCTTGCCGGGGCAGGGACGGCCCCCTAACGTCGCCGTCATGGACCAGCGAATCACGGAAAGCCCCACCGCCGAAGCATCCCCGGCCAAGGCCCGCCTGCCGCCTGGCGTGTGGGCGCTGGGGCTGGTCAGCCTGTGCATGGACCTGTCGTCGGAGATGATCCACAGCCTGCTCCCGGTCTTCCTGGTGACGGTGCTGGGGGTGAGCGCGCTGTCCGTCGGCATCATCGAGGGGGTGGGGGAGGCGACCGCCTCCATCGTCAAGATCTTCTCCGGCACGCTCAGCGACCGGCTGGGCAAGCGCAAGGCGCTGGCGCTGGCCGGCTATGGGCTGGCGGCGCTGACCAAGCCGATGTTCCCGCTGGCCGGATCCGCCGCCACGGTGCTGGCGGCACGGCTCATCGACCGCGTCGGCAAGGGCATTCGCGGCGCGCCGCGCGACGCGCTGGTCGCCGACATCACGCCGCCGGGGCTGCGCGGCGCGGCTTACGGGCTTCGTCAGGCGCTGGACACCATCGGCGCGGTGCTGGGGCCGCTGGTCGCCATTCTGCTGATGGCGCTGACGGCGGGCGACGTCCGGATGGTGTTCTGGGTGGCGGTGGTGCCGGCCTTCGTCGCGGTGGCGGTGCTGGCGCTGGGCGTGCGCGACGCGCCCGGCACCGCGGCGAACCGGCCGCAACGGCCGGCCCCGTCGCTGCGCGGGCTGTCGCGCTTCGAGCGCGGCTTCTGGGCGCTGGTGGCGGTGGCGACGGTGATGACGCTGGCGCGCTTTTCCGAGGCGTTCCTGCTGCTGCGCGCGCAGGACGTGGGCATGGGCATCGCCTGGGTGCCGGTGGTCCTGGTGGTGATGAACGTGGTCTACGCGCTGTCGTCCTACCCGGTGGGGGCGCTGTCCGATCATCTTGGGGGTGGCCGGATCGGGCGCGGCGGGCTGCTGATGGCCGGCTTCGCCGTGCTGGTGGCGAGCGACCTCGTGCTGGCGTTCGCCGCCGGGCCGGTGCTGGTGCTGGCCGGAGCGGGCCTGTGGGGGCTGCACATGGGAATGACGCAGGGGCTGCTTGCTGCCATGGTCGCCGACGCCGCGCCGGCCGACCTGCGCGGCACCGCCTTCGGCCTGTTCCACCTGATGACGGGTGTCGCGCTGCTGGTCGCCAGCGTGCTGGCCGGCGCCCTGTGGGCGACCGTCGGGCCGGCCGCGACCTTCCTGGCGGGGGCCGGTTTTTCGGCGGTGGCGGTGGTTGGCCTTCTCGCGATCCGCCGGCGTTTCCCATTATAGTCGGCACCCGGAGCACAAGGCTCGCCGACCAGGAATTCGCCATGCAGGACACGCCCAAGACCCGTCTCCACGTCGACAGCCCGCTGGCCGAGGGTCAGGCGGTCGGGCTCGATCACGAGCGGGCGCACTACCTGCGCCACGTGCTGCGGCTGGACCGAGGTGATCCGGTCGCCGTGTTCAACGGCACGGACGGCGAATGGCTGGCGGTCATCGACGGATTCGGCAAGGGTTGGTGCTCGCTCACGGTGCAGGAGCAACGCCGGGCGCAGCAAGAGGGGCCGGACCTTTGGCTGCTGTTCGCGCCGATCAAGCGCGGCCGCATCGACACCGTGGCGGAGAAGGCCAGCGAGCTGGGCGCGTCGCGCATCTGGCCGGTGTTCACCCGCCACACCGATCCGCACCGCGTCAACATGGACCGCCTGCGCGCCAACGCCGTCGAGGCGGCCGAGCAGTGCGAGCGCCTGAGCGTGCCGGACATGCCGGAACCCGTGCAACTGCACAAGGCTCTGGCCGACTGGCCGGCGGAGCGCGTGCTGTTCCTGTGCGCGGAAAGCGGCTCGGCCCGGCCGATCGCCGAGGCGGTGCGGGCCTTTGCCGGCCGTCCGGCGGCCTTTCTGGTGGGGCCGGAGGGCGGCTTCGCCAAGTCGGAACTTGACGATTTGAGCAAACTCCCCTTTGTTGTTCCGGTCGGCCTTGGCCCCCGCGTTCTCAGGGCCGATACGGCGGTGTTCGCCGCGCTCGCCTGCTGGCAGGCCCTGGTGGGCGACTGGACGGCGGCCGGCGGCGATGCCCGGCCACCGTTCCGCGCGGCGGACGAGGCGCCGCGACCGCCGTCCTGATTTCCCGTAGCCCGAGAGACGCCATGTCCGCACCTCCGTCCACGCAAGGCGAGCCGATCACCGACCGTCGGCAACTGGTCGCCTATCTGGAGTCCGGCAACAAGCCGGCCGAGGCCTGGCGCATCGGCACCGAGCACGAGAAGTTCGCCTACCGCGTCTCCGACCTGCGCCCGCTGCCCTACGAGGGGCCGGACGGCATCGGCGAGCTGCTGAGCCGCATGCAGCGCTTCGGCTGGGAACCGGTGCGCGAGGGTGGCAACATCATCGCGCTGACCCAGGCCGACGGCGCCAACATCACGCTGGAGCCGGGCGGCCAAGTCGAGCTGTCCGGGGCCGCCGTGCAGACCCTGCACCAGACCTGCGCCGAGGTGCAGAGCCACCTGCGCCAGGTGAAGGAGGTCGGCGGCGAGCTGGGCATCGCCATGGTCGGGCTGGGCTTCCAGCCGAAGTGGCGGCGCGAGGACATCCCCTGGATGCCCAAGGGCCGCTACCGCATCATGCGCGACTACATGCCCAAGCGCGGCAACCTGGGCATCGACATGATGACGCGGACCTGCACCGTGCAGGTCAACCTGGACTTCGCTTCCGAAGCGGACATGGTGAAGAAGTTCCGCGTCTCGCTGGCCTTGCAGCCGATCGCCACGGCGCTCTTCGCCAACTCCCCCTTCACCGAAGGCAAGCCGAACGGCTTCCAGTCGTTCCGCAGCCACATCTGGACCGACACCGATCCCGACCGCACCGGCGACCTGCCGTTCGTCTTCGAGGACGGCTTCAGCTTCGACCGCTACGTCGACTACCTGCTCGACGTGCCGATGTACTTCGTTTACCGCGACGGCCAGTACATCGACGCCTCCGGCCAGTCGTTCCGCGACTTCATGGCCGGCAAGCTGCCGGCCCTGCCGGGCGAGACGCCGCTGATCACCGACTGGGCCGACCACCTGACCACCTCCTTCCCCGAGGTGCGGCTGAAGAAGTACCTGGAGATGCGCGGCGCCGACGGCGGCCCGTGGCGGCGGCTGTGCGCGCTGCCGGCGCTGTGGACCGGTCTGCTGTACGACGGGGATGCGCTGGACGCCGCCTGGGACCTCGTCAAGAACTGGACGACGGAGGAGCGTGCGGGCCTGCGCCGCGACGTGCCGCGCCTGGGCCTGCGCACGCCGTTCCGCACGGAGACGGTGCGCGAGGTGTCGCTGCGGGTGCTGGAGATCGCCCACGGCGGCCTTGTGCGGCGCAAGCGCAACGACAACTGGGGCGATGACGAGAGCCATTTCCTCGACACCCTGCGCACCATCGCCGAGTCCGGGCAGACGCCGGCCGACGAGTTGCTGGCCAAGTACCACGGCGTGTGGGGCGGCAGCGTCGACCCGGTGTTCGGCGAATACGCGTACTGATCGCCGCCACCCGCGGCGGAGGCAAAGGCCCCTTTCCGATGGGAAAGGGGCCTTTCTCATGCGCGCGTGCCGGTTGCACAGCATTTTCCGTAAAATCGCTACGAAAATCGAAACAGTTCCGAACGAAAGACGACCTGAATTGGTCCGGCTTCTGGCAAAGTCTTGGATTTGTGGAAACAGTATAAAAATGTAATATTTGACGCACCGCGATGCGCGCCCTAAATTGTCACAAGCCTCGATCGGGAGTTTCCTCCCGAAAGCACGTAGGGAAGGAAGGGTTTCTCTTTCCGTGGTGCGCGAGAGGAGGCGGGGCGAAGGGATTGGGTGTTATGGCGTTGCGGATCACTCTTGGGGGCACGGGCTCGGACCGCAGCCTGAGGCGCGGGGCGCTGCTGCTGGTCGGCGCGCTGGGCCTGCTGACCGCGCTGGGCGGCGGCGGGGTGGCCCTGTTCGGCACCGCGCACGCCGGCAAGCCCGTGGTGGAGGAGCCGAAGGTCCAGGCGATGGGCACTGTGGCGCCGTTGCCGCCGATGGAGTTCACGCTGGCCGACGGGCACCGGATGCGGCAGGTCGAGCTGCGCGTCCTGCTGGAATTCGATCCCAAGGTCGACCGCAAGCTGGTGGAGATGCACGCGCCGCGCATCGCCAACGCGCTGAGCGCCAGCATGATCGACGTGAACCCCACGGAACTGACCGGTCCGGCCGGCACGCGCCTGGTCAAGGAACAGATCAGCATCGCCGTCAACCGCGAGATGAAGCCCATCCGCCTCCGCCAGGTCCTGCTGCAGCGTTTCCTGGTGCGCTGAGCCGCGCCGGCCAGCCGTCCAATTGCTTTCCTGTCCTGCGCGACGAACCGCCGCTTCGGCTGTCTGTCCACTCGACAGGGCCGGCGGAATGCGGAAGACTCCGCCGGCAACGAAGAATGGGATGGAGAGACGGCCGTGGCCGAGTTCGATTTCGACCTGTTCACCATTGGCGCCGGGTCGGGTGGTGTGGCGGCCAGCCGGCGCGCCGCGTCCTATGGCGCCCGCGTGGCGATCTGCGAGGGCAGCCGGGTGGGCGGCACCTGCGTCATCCGCGGCTGCGTGCCGAAGAAGCTGCTGGTCTACGCCAGCCAGTTCCGCGATGCCTTTCAGGACGCCTGCGGCTACGGCTGGGACAGCCACGTGCCCGCGTTCGACTGGCCGACGCTGATCGCCAACAAGGACAAGGAGATCGACCGGCTCAACGGCATCTACATCAAGATGCTGGAAAACTCGGGCGTCACCCTGCTCCCGCACTTCGGCCGGCTGATCGACAGGCACACGGTGGAGGTGGCGGGCAAGCGCTACACGGCGAAGAGTATCCTGATCGCCACCGGCGGTTGGCCGTCGCTGCCGGAGATCCCCGGCATCGAGCACGCCATCACCTCCAACGAGGCGCTGCACCTCGGCCACCTGCCGCACTCTATCCTGATCATCGGCGGCGGCTACATCGCGGTGGAGTTCGCCAGCATCTTCCGCGGGATGGGCGTCGAGGTGACGATCATGATCCGCGGCGAGGATCTGCTGAACGGCTTCGATGACGACATCCGCGTGGCGCTGGCGCAGGAACTGCGCAACCGCGGCATCGAGATCCTGGCGCGCACCAAGCCGGTCAAGGTGGAGGAGGGGCCGGGCGGCTTCACCATCACCGACCACCTGGGGCGCGAGCATTCCGCCGGCATCGTCATGGCGGCGACCGGCCGGCGGCCGAACACCCGCGACCTGGGCCTGGAGGAGCTGGGCATCGAGACGGACGCGGGCGGTGCGATCCGCGTCGATGAATGGTCGCGCACCAACGTCGACAATGTCTACGCCATCGGCGACGTGACCGACCGCATGGCGCTGACCCCCATCGCCATCGCCGAGGGGCGGGCGCTGGCCGAGACGCTGTTCAACGACAACCCCATGAACATCAGTTACGCCAACGTGCCGACGGGGGTGTTCTCGCTGCCGCCGCTGGGCACCGTCGGCCTGACGGAGGCCGAGGCGCGCGCCAAGTACGCCAAGGTCGACATCTACCGCACCGGCTTCCGGCCGATGAAGCACACCCTGTCCGGCCGCGAGGAGCGGGTGCTGATGAAGCTGGTGGTGGACGGCGAGAGCCAGCGCGTGCTGGGCTGCCACATGATGGGCATGGACGCGCCGGAGATCGTTCAGGGCCTCGCCATCGCGCTGAACTGCGGGGCGACCAAGGCTGACTTCGACCGCACCGTCGCGCTGCACCCCTCCACCGCCGAGGAGTTCGTGCTGCTGCGCGAGAAGGTCGCCGATCCGCAGAAGCTCTGACGCGGCCGCCTCCCGCTCTGTGATATTTTTAGCGGATGCGGGAGGTTCCTTCCATCGCCGGCACCGTTTCGCCACAATTGTCGCGCTCGTAGGAGGTAATTCCTGCGGAGGGCGACGGCGGTGCGGGGGCGAGCATGTGCGGGCTGTGCGAACGGGGGCTGTTCGGTGGTGCCGCCTGGGAAGGCGTGACCGCGGGAACGGACATGGGCCTGCCGCCGTCCACCGCAGCGGACGGGGCGCCCGATGGCGCGATGGCGGCGTCCATCGGCGGCTTCGGCCTGACCGGCGCCAACGCCATCGACGCCCTGCTGCTGGGCACGAAATGGTCGGGCGCGGTCACCTACGGCTTTCCGACGGCCGGGTCCGACTGGTCCGCCTACAGCGCGCCGGGGGATGAGCCGTACAACGGCTTCGCGGCGCTCAGCACCGCACAGCAGGCGGCGGTGACCTCGGCCGTCACGCTGTGGAGCAACGTCTCCAACCTGACGATCTCCCCGGCCGCCGAGCCGGCGACGGTGGCCGACCTGCGCTTCGCCATCAGCAGCCTGCCCAGCACCTCCTACGCCTACCTGCCGGCGACCACCGGCAAGGCGGGTGACGTGTGGTTCGGGAACATCGCCGGCACCGACGCCTGGACGCCCGGCACCTACCATTTCCTCACCGTCCTGCACGAGGCCGGGCACGCGCTGGGCCTCAAGCACCCGCACGACAGCTACACCAACGGATCGATCACCTGGCCGGAGATGAGCGCCAGCCAGGATTCGCTGGAATACACGGTGATGGCGTACCGCTCGTACGTCGGCGGGCCGGTCAGCGCCTACACCGTCGCCTCCGGTTCCTATCCGGTCGGGCCGATGATGAACGACATCGCGGCGATCCAGCAGCTTTACGGCGCCAACTACACGTACAATTCCGGCAACACGACCTACGCCTTCTCCCCGGCGGCGGCAACGGTCTTCCAGACGATCTGGGACGGCGGCGGCACCGACACCTACGACGCCTCCGCCTACGCGGTGGGCGTGAAGCTCGACCTCGCGCCCGGGTCGTGGAGCACGCTGGAGAGCGGACAACTCGCCAGCCTCGGCAGCGGCCATTCCGCCGTCGGCAACGTCGCCACCGCGCGGCTGTACAACGACGACACGCGCTCGCTGATCGAGAACGCGACCGGCGGCGCCGGAGCGGACACGATCACCGGCAACCAGGGCGACAACCGGCTGTCCGGCGGGGACGGCGCCGATATCCTGTCCGGCGCGGCCGGCGCCGACACGCTGGTCGGCGGTGACGGGGCGGACAGCCTGTATGGCGGCCCCGGAGCGGACCTGTTCGACGGCGGGGCGGGCGACGATCTGCTGGTGCTGGTCTCCGGCGACGGCACGGTGGCCGACACACTGTCGGGTGGTGCGGGCACCGACACCGTCGAGGCAGGGTTCGACACCGACTTCACCACCTGGACGCTCGACGGGATCGAGGCGCTGCGCCTTGCGTCGGGCGTCACGCTGACCGTGGGCGGCGCCCAGCTCGCCGGCGTCACGGACGTCCAGGGCGTCGGTGGTGGCGCCATCGAGACGCTCACCGTCCAGGCGACGACGACGACGCTCGACCTGTCGGGCCTGACGGCGACCGACGTGCGGCTGCTGGGCGTGGGCACGGCGGACGGCGACAGCATCACCGGCAGCAGCGCGACGGACATCCTGTCCGGCGTGGCCGGATCGGACCTGCTGCTGGGCGGCGGCGGGAACGACACGCTGTACGGCGGCGGCACGGCCAGCAACAACAGCGACACGCTGATGGGCGACGCCGGGTCGGACCTGCTGGTCGGCGGGGCCGGGCGCGACTGGCTGCAGGGGCATTCCACCGGCACCACCACCGACATCGACACGCTGAGCGGCGGCGACGGCGACGACACCCTGCTGTCCGCGCTGAGCGGCAGCAACGCGGCGTTCCTCTTCGGCGACGCCGGGGACGACCGGCTGAGCGGCATGGACGCCGCCGACGTCCTGGACGGCGGCGCCGGCAACGACACGCTGTCGGGCGGGGCCGGCGACGACATCTTTTATGCGGGTGCCGGCGACACGGTCGCCGACCTCGCGTCCGGCGACACGCTGCTCGTCGGCGGCTACAGCGGCGCGGCGACGCTGAGCGTCTCATCCGGTTCGTCGTCCAGCACGGTGACGGTCAACGAAGGCGGCCAGTCGCTGACGTTCACGCTGCAGGGCTCCGGCTACTCCGCCTCGACGCTTTCGACCGGCAGCGTCGGCGGCACCTTGCGGATCATCCATACCCCGGCACCGGCCACCCCCACCACCAGCGGCGATTCGGGCGGTGGTGGGGGTGGAGTTGGCGGTGGCGGTGGCGGTGGGGGAGGTGGTGGTGGTGGCGGGACGACCACGCCGACGTCCACGCCCACACCCGTGGCCGTCACCACCGCGCCGGTCCAGGTGGCGATCGCTGGCACGCTCACCGCGCAGGTCCCGGGTGGCGTCAACCTCGGCGCCAGCGGGGAGCAGGCGCCGGTGGGGGCGTCCGAACTGGCGGGCACGCTGACCGCCGTGGTCGGCGCGCTGCACACGGACCCGGCGCAGCAGGCCACGCTGACCACGACCTTCTCGACCTACGCCGCGTCGTTGCCGGTGACCGCGTCTGTGACGGTGCGCGCCCTCACGCCCACGCTGACGGGCGGCGCTCCCACGGAGCCGATCATCATCACCGGCGGCGGCGCGGGCGGCGAGGCGCTGGTCATCGACGCGCGCGGCCTGCCCTCAGGCACCATCCTGCAGGTGGACAACGTCGGCTTCGTGGCGGTGGTCGGCAACGCGCAGGTCACCGGGGGTGCGGGATCGCAGTACGCGGTCGGCGACGACTCGAGCCAGATCATGGTGCTGGGGGCGGACGACGACACGCTGCGCGGCGGGGCCGGCGACGACTTCGTCGGTTCGCGCGAGGGCAACGACCTGATCTTCGGCGACGACGGCAACGACACCGTGACCGGCGGCGTGGGCGACGACAGCCTGTACGGCAACCTGGACGCCGACGCGCTGTACGGCAATCAGGGTCTCGACGCGCTGTTCGGCGGGCAGGGGGCGGACACGCTGTTCGGTGGCCAGGACGCCGACGTGCTGTTCGGCAACATGGCGGCCGACGTCCTGTACGGCAACATGGCCGACGACAGCCTCTTCGGCGGTCAGGGCGACGACAGCCTGTTCGGCGGCCAGGGGGACGATCTGGTGGCCGGCAACCTGGGCGACGACGTGCTGAACGGCAACCTGGGCAACGACACGCTGGTGGGCGGTGCCGGGGCGGACCGTTTCGTGGTCAGCGCCGGGGCCGACGTGGCAAGCGACTTCAACGCCGCCGAGGGCGACCGCATCCAGGTTGCGGCCGGCGTGACCTGGACCATCGGCGCCGACGCGGCGGGGCACGCGGTCATCGGTTTCAGCAGCGGCGGCCAGCTCACGCTGACCGGCATCGCCGCCGCGCAGGTGCAGAGCGGCTGGTTCATGCCGTAAAGGACAGATAAAAACCCAGTCTGGAACGATTCTAACAAGCTCCAGTTGATGGCCTGACGGGATCCCGCGACCAACGCCGGCCGCCTCGACCAGCGGAAGGGACCCCGCACCATCGTCATGGGCGAGAGGAATCCCAGCATGTTCATGCACAACAAACACCTGATGTATACGGTGCGCGTATCGGAACCGAATCCGGCGCTGGCGAGCCTGATGCTGGAGCAGTTCGGCGGTCCGCAGGGCGAACTGGCGGCGGCCATGCGCTATTTCACGCAGGGCATCGCCGACGATGATCCGGGCCGCAAGGATTTGCTCATCGACATCGCCACCGAGGAGCTGAGCCACCTGGAGGTGATCGGCTCCATCGTCGCGATGCTGACCAAGGGCGCCAAGGGCAAGCTGGCCGAGGGCGCGGAGGCGACCGCCGACCTCTACGCCAACATCACCCAGGGCAACGGCAGCCACACGCTGCAGCTCCTCTACGGCGGCGGGCCGTCGCTGGTGAACTCCGCCGGGCAACTGTGGACCGGCGGCTACATCGACTCCATCGGCGAGCCGACGGCCGACCTGCGCTCGAACATCGCGGCGGAAGCCCGCGCCAAGATCATCTACGAGCGTCTGATCAACATCACCGACGATCCCGGCGTGAAGGACGCGCTGACCTTCCTGATGACGCGCGAGGTGGCGCACCAGAAGAGCTTCGAGAAGGCGCTGTACGCCATCGACAACAACTTCCCGCCGGGCAAGCTGCCGGGCCATCCCGAGTACGTCAACAAGTACTACAACATGAGCCAGGGTGCCGGCGACATGCGCGGTGCCTGGAACCAGGGTGAACAGTGGGAGTTCGTCGACCACCGCCCCGATCAGAAGGCCGTCGATGGCGGCGACGGCAACGCCACGGTCCGTCTGGCGGCCGAGGAGATGGCGGCGGTCGAGAAGGCGGCGCAGCGCACCATGTCGCGCCCCGAAGGCAACCCGACCACCGGCGCCGATCTGGGTGCGGGTCCGGGCGCTGGCAAGGTCAAGCAGGTGTGATGATCATTGGGCGGGGCCGGCCGGCGCCGGCTCCGCTTCCGCGGCCGGCTCGGCTTCCGGCTCGGCGGCGCGGCTGCGCCCGATCAGCCACGCCAGGATGAGGAGACCCGGCAGCGCGCCGGCCATGGACACCAGGAAGAAACTGGCCCAATCCATGTGGTCGGCCAACCAGCCGGACGGGGCGCCCAGCAGGTCGCCGCCCAGCTTGTAGAAGCTGGAGAGCAGCGCGTACTGCGTGGCCGTGTAGGCGACGTTGCACAGGCTGGACAGGTAGGCGACGAAGGACGCGGTGGCGATGCCGCCGCACACGTTCTCCACCGCCACCGTCACGGCGAGCGCCGGCACGCTGTGCCCGGCCCAGGCCAGCATGACGAAGCCCAGGTTCGACACCATCTGCATGACGCCGCCCAGCAGCAGGGCCTTCAGCACGCCGAAGCGGTTGACCACCACGCCGCCGACCAGCCCGCCGACGATCGTCGCCCACAGGCCGAACACCTTGGTGACGTTGGCGATCTCCGTCTTCTCGAAGCCCAGGTCGACGTAGAAGGGGGACGCCATGGTGCCGGCCAGCACGTCGCCCAGCTTGTAGCAGGCGATGAACGCCAGGATGGCGGCCCAGGCGTTGCGCGTCATGAACTGCGCGAAAGGCGCCACCACCGCACCATACAGCCACGCCAGCAGTTCCGCCCGCCGGCCGCTGAGGTGCGGGCGGGCATCCAGCCACTCGGCCACGTGCCGCTCGCGCTTCTCCGCCTCGCGCGAGGTGGCGGCGGCCGGCTCCGGGTTCATCAGGATGGTCAGCATGCCCACGGACACCAGCCCCGCCATGGCGTAGTAGGCGGTCTGCCAGCCGAAGAATTCCGCCAGGTACAAAGCACCCGCACCGGACGCCAGCATGCCGAAGCGGTAGCCCAGCACCAGCATGGCGGCACCGGCCCCCTGCTGCTCCTCGCTCAGCGTCTCCACGCGGAAGGCGTCGATGACGATGTCCTGGCTGGCCGAGCAGAATGAGACGATCACCGCCAGCAGCGCCGTCCACCACAAATCGGCCACCGGGTCGGTCGAGCCCAAGCCGATGAGCGCGCAGGCCAGTGCGGCCTGCGTCACCAGCGCCCAGCCGCGCCGCCGCCCGAACAGGCGGGTGATCCCCGGCAGGCGCAGCCGGTCGATGAATGGTGCCCACAGGAACTTCAGCGCGTAGGGCATGGTGACCAGCGCGAACAGGCCGATGGCGGTCTTGCTGACGCCACCCTCGCGCAGCCACACCGACAGCGTGGCCCCGGTGAGCGCCAGCGGCAGCCCTTCCGAGAAGCCCAGGAAGAGGATGGCGAGGATGCGGGGGTGCAGGTAGACGGAGGCCGCCTGCCCCCAGGACGACGCTTTCACCGGGCGAAGACCTTCTGACGTGCGGAGCCTTCGGCGTTTATAGGCACGCAACCGGTACGGCGGCCAGAGCGCTTTTTCGGGCCGCTTCCAATCACGTGGGCGCACTCCACCTATAGCGGAGGAGTGGACGCAAATTGCGTCCCCGCCAGGGTTGGGTTAGGGTGAAGCCATGCGACAGGTGCTTGAAAACATCGAGGCCGAACGTGTCTTCGAGGAGATGAAGCGGCGGGGAATCCAGCCGCGCCAGCGCCTGCGTGTGGTCTTCGAGACGGTCGAGGACGAGGATCTGCCGTTGGCGCGCATGGCTGAGGCGGGTGGCGCCTTCGACTTCCTCATGGACGAACCCGACCTCTACAGCGATGCCGACATCAAACAGCGCAATGTTTGAGTTCGGCGGCATCGTCTTTACGCGGTTTCCCTTCACCGACCTGACCGGCGGAAAGCTGCGGCCGGCCTTGGTCGTATCGCGTGAGAATGAACGGCGGACCGATGTCGTGCTGGCGTTCATCACCTCGAACACGAGCATCCTATCCAACCCGGATGCGTTGGCCATTGCCCCTACGGCGGCGAATGGCCTCAAGGTTCCCTCGGTCGTGCGGTTCGACAAGCTGGTGACCCTGGAGAAGCGGGTCGTCTCCGGCAAGTTGGGCGACGCCGACCCGGTCTGGCTCCGCGACGCCGCTCCCGTGTTCTTCCGTGTGTTCGGCTTCACACTTCCCCACATTCCCGACTCGGTAAGGGGTGGAAAAACTCCGGCCATGGACGTATAGGGTTGATCCCCGGCCGCATGGCGGCCGGACCGGTTCCCCCCGAGCAGGAAGAGTACGTGTCATGGCGGAGCGTTGGAGCCCCACGAGCTGGAAGGCGAAGCCGGCCAAGCAGCTGCCCGCATACCCCGATCAGGGCAAGGTCGATGCCGTCGTCGAGCGGCTGTCGTCCTATCCACCGCTCGTCTTCGCGGGCGAGGCGCGCCGGCTGAAGGCGTCGCTGGCACAGGTGGCGGCGGGCGAGGCGTTCCTCCTGCAGGGTGGCGACTGCGCCGAGAGCTTCTCCGAGTTCCACCCCAACAACATCCGCGACACGTTCCGCGTGCTGCTGCAGATGGCGGTCGTGCTGACCTTCGGCGCGGCGATCCCGGTGATCAAGGTGGGCCGCATGGCTGGCCAGTTCGCCAAGCCGCGCTCG
Source organism: Azospirillum sp. (assembly GCA_035629155.1). Lineage (GTDB taxonomy): Bacteria > Pseudomonadota > Alphaproteobacteria > Azospirillales > Azospirillaceae > Azospirillum. The sequence continues at coordinate 17,169 of DASPIO010000291.1, forward strand.
GCCGACATGGAAGAGGTGAACGGGGTCGAACTGCCGAGCTACCGCGGCGACATCGTCAACGGCTTCGACTTCACCGCCGACGCCCGCATCCCCGATCCCGAGCGCATGATGCAGGCCTACACGCAGGCGGCGTCGACGCTCAACCTGCTGCGCGCCTTCGCCCAGGGCGGCTACGCCGACCTGCACAAGGTGCACCAGTGGACGCTGGGCTTCCTGGAGCGCTCGCCGGCCGGCGAGAAGTTCGAGGACCTCGCCAACCGCCTGGACGAGGCGCTGGCCTTCATGGCCGCCTGCGGCATCACCGGCGCCACCACG
>DASPIO010000292.1:0-11273 GCA_035629155.1 Azospirillum sp.
GCTACGACATCGACGGCCGCTCCGACATCACCTGGACCGACACGCTGCACAAGCGGCTGCGCGTGCAGGTGCAGCAGCTCCGCCACTACCTGGCCGACCTGGAGGGCATCCGCGCCCTGGTGCCGAAGGACGAGGAACTGCACCACACGCTGGAGCAGATCGAATCCCGCCTCGTCCTGGCGGTGCACGAGGTGACCGACGAGATCGCGGTCTTCGCCGACCACGACCCGCAGGAATCGGACGCCTACCGCAGCATCCAGCGCATCGCGCGCCGCATGCACGAGGACCAGTCGTTCCGCCTCGTCGACGCCGGATTCCTGGTGGAACGGGTGAACCGCGCCATCCGCCTGCTGGGCCCCCGGGGCGCGGCCTCGGCCGACGCGGTGCTGCGCCTGTGCGTGCTGCGGGCCGAGCTGGCGAACACCGGGCTGGGCATGGCGCACACGCACGTGCGCATCAACTCCACCCAGCTCCACAACGCCATCCGCAAGGTGGTGGGGCTGGAGACGGCCCCCGACGACCCGCGTTACCGCCAGTCCTACCTGGAGCGCCTCACCGGCCTGCTGGACGAGGTGAAGCCGGTCACCATCAACTTCGGCTCGCTCATCACCGAGCGCACGTCGGCCAAGCGCCTGTTCATGGTGGTGGCGCAGATGTTGAAATACGCCGACGCCTCGACACCGGTGCGCTTCCTGATCGCCGAGAGCGAGACCGCCTTCACGGTGCTGACGGCGCTGTACTACGCCAAGCTGTTCGGCATCGCCGACACCCTCGACATCTCGCCGCTGTTCGAGACGGAGCGGGCGCTGGAGCTGGGCAGCCGCGTCATCGACACGCTGCTGGAGAACCCGCACTACCGCGCCTACGTGGAAATGCGCGGCCGGCTGTGCATCCAGACCGGCTATTCCGACGCCGGCCGCTACCTGGGCCAGACGCCGGCCGCCGCCTCGATCGAGCGGCTGCGGCTGCGCGTGGCGCGGCTGTTCCGCAAGCACGGGCTGAAGAACGTCCAGCTCGTCGTCTTCGACACGCACGGTGAATCCATCGGCCGCGGCGCCCACCCGGCCAGCTTCACCCAGCGCCTGTCCTACATTGCCCCGCCCGCCTGGCTGCACACGCTCCAGGCCGAAGGGGTGGCGTTCAAGCAGGAGGTCAGCTTCCAGGGCGGCGACGGGTTCCTGTACTTCACCACCGAGGCCACCGCCTTCGCCGTGGTGACGCGCATCGCCGAATACATGCTGGGCGAACGCGAGGGCGGCACCGGCGATCCCTTCTACGACGAGAACGACTACATCACCGAACTCTTCACCACGGTGAAGGAGTTCCAGGTGTCGCTGATGCGCGACCCGAACTACGCCGTGCTGTTGACGGCGTTCGGCGCCAACTTCCTCTACACGTCGGGCAGCCGCGCCTTCAAGCGCCAGCACGACGGCTCGGCCGAGGCCGTCGACCAGCAGAGCGCCTCGCAGATCCGCGCCATCCCGCACAACGCCATCCTCATGCAGATGGGCCTGCCGGCCAACGTGATCGGCGGCTTCGGCGCCGCCGTCGACAAGGACCCGGACCGCTTCGCCCAGCTCTACCGCACGTCCCGCCGCTTCCGCGAGCTGCTGGGGGTGGTGGAGTACGGCTTCGCCATCGCCGACCCGGACGCGCTGAAGGCCTACGTCGATATGCTGAATCCGGGCCTGTGGCTGACGCTGGCGGCGCATGCCAAGGACCGCGGGCGAGCGGAGGAGATGCGCCAGCTCGCCGCACACCTGGAGGAGAACCCCTCCCACGTGCGCGAGATGCGCGTCTACCGCAAGCTGTTCCGCGACTACACGGTGCTGCGCGACGGGCTGGCGCGCACGGGGGCCGGCTGCTCCGCCCTGCTGGACGAGCGGGCGCGGACGGGGCTGCGCCTGCTGCACGCCGTGCGGCTGGCGGTCATCCACGAGGTGTTCCGCCTCGCCACCCGCATCCCGGAGTTCTCCAGCCAGCACCAGACGACGCGCGAGCGGGTGGTGAACCGCATCCTGCACCTCGACATCCCCACGGCGGTGGCACAGTTGGAGGTGATCTTCCCGGTCACCGCCGGTGTGGCGATGGACGGCGTCGACTTCGGCGAGCCCGCCACCTACGTCAGCGACGAGAGCCAGAACTACCGCCTGGAGAACGAGCGCATCTTCCGCCCGCTGACCGGCCTGTACGAGATGATCGCCCGCGTCGGCGGGGCGATCACCCAGCGCATCGGCTTCTTCGGCTGAAGAGCGCAGCGGCACCTTTCGGCTGAGCCCCGTGACCTTCGAAGAGGTAGCACCCCACCCCCCTTGCAAAATTCCCACGGGTGCCCTTATTGACAGAATTGAAACATTTTGCGGTGCATACTGCCCGGGCGTGGGGCGGTCAGGAGCGAGTGCCGTGAGCCGTTGCCGTCAAACCGTTGCCGTTCTTGCCGCCGTCGCGGGATTGTGGCTCGCGGGGGCGGCGCACGCACAGGACCTGCCCGCCTCCGGCGACCTTCTGCGCGACTGGAAACTGGGCTCCCTCGACTACTCCGGAAACCTCCAGGCGGCGGACCGCTTGCAGGACCTGCACCAGCAGAAGTTCCGCATCGGCGGCTCGCTGATCCCGTGGCTTGAGCCCTACGCCACCCTGAAACCGTGGGTCGGCACCGTGCCGATGGCGGACGGCACGGTGCGCGGGGCCGGCGGCGTCCTGGTCGACGTACCGCTCGGGTCCTTCGTCTTCACGCCCAGCGTCGGAGCCGGCTATTTCACGCCGACGCCGCGCGACAGCAACACCGCCGTCCAGTACCGCTCGCAAATCGAGCTGGGCTACCAGTTCGAAAACCAGTCGCGTGTCACGCTCGGCTACAGCCGCACCATGAGCAGCGGCGGCAACGACAGCCGCCCTGACAGCAACATCATCGGCTTTACTTACCGTCTGCCCTTCGGCGCGCTGTTGGGACAGTGATGTGGCTGTCGCCGCGGCTCCCGCCACGGCATAGCCTTTGCTTCGTACACGTTGGAAACAGAGAACCGCGAGACCCAGCAGCGACCGTATGCCGCAGCGCCCCTGCCGTATGCCCCGGCGATCTTCCGTTAACCCGATCTTAACGCCAACACGGTCTGATGCACCGCTGCAATACTGTGCGATCTCACAGCACGAGCAGGGGAGCATCCATGGCCAAGCGTAAGACCGCCACCGCCGCCGCCGCGGCCGACCTCGCCGCCACCGATGCCGGGGCCGAGGCCATCCTGCGCACCAATTTCACGATGCTGGAGCAGGACGCGCTGGCGCTCATGCACTCCGCGACGCTGCTGATCGAAGCGGACACGCCGGAAAAGGTCAGCGTCGCGCTGGACCACAACCTCAAGCTCTGGGTCGCCATCAAGACGGTGGTGCAGGACGACGCCAACCAACTGGCGTCCGAGATCAAGGAAAACCTCAGGAGCCTGGCGCAGTTCGTCAGCGCCACGACGATGGAGGCCACGGAAGGCGCCATCGAGGCGCGCAAGCTGGTGTCGCTGGCGCGCGTCAACATGCACATCGCCGAAGGGCTGCTGCGCGGCCAGCAGAACAAGATGATCCAGGAGCGCGCCTACGAGATCTGGGAGCGCGAAGGCCGCCCCGAGGGGCAGGAGATGAACCATTGGCTGCGCGCCGAGCAGGAAATCAGCGACCTCCTGAAATTCCGCTGAGCGCCCGGCCGGACCCCAACGGAGCGCCCGGCGGGCGTTCCAGCCCCGGCGCCGTCGTACAGGGCCGCAACGCCGCCATACGCGCAGGGCATGACCGCCCGCGTCGCCCATCGGTGACGCGGGCGGTTCCGCTTTGTTAGCATGCGCAGCGTGAACGCCCCCCCTCCCCCCGCCCCCAAGCCGGACCCGCAGCCGGCTTTCGTCCGCACCGACAACACGCCGCGCGGCATCGTGATGATGCTGGCATCGGTGATGCTATTCTCCGTCATGAACGTGCTGATCAAGCTGTCGGCGGAGCGCTATCCGGTGCTGGAGGTTACCTTCTTCCGCAACGCCGTGGCGCTGGTGCCGGTGGCGCTGGTGGTGGCGATGCAGGGCGGCTTCGCGACGCTGCGCACGGAACGGCCGGGCGCCCACCTCTGGCGCGCGTGCATCGGCCTCACCTCGATGACGCTGATGTTCTGGTCGTTCCACCTGCTGCCGCTGGCCGACGCGGTGGCGCTGAACTTCACCGCCCCGCTGTTCCTCACGGCGCTCTCGGTGCCGCTTCTGGGCGAGCGGGTCGGCGTGCACCGCTGGAGCGCGGTCGCCGTCGGCTTCGTCGGCGTGCTGGTGATGAGCCGTCCGGGTTCCGGCATGCTGCAGTTCGGCGCGCTGGTGGCGATCGGCGCCGCCTTCGCCCAGTCGCTGGCGATGGTGCAAATCCGTCAGCTCAGCCGGACCGAGTTGCCCAACACCATCGTCTTCTGGTTCACGCTGACCTCCACGGTGTTGTGCGGCATCGGCCTGCCGTTCGTCTGGGTGGCGCCGACGACCTGGACCGACATCGGCCTGCTGGTGGCCTGCGGCCTGACCGGCGGCATGGCCCAGCTTTTCCTGACACGCGCCTACGCCCTGACCCCGGCGGCGGTGATCGCGCCGTTCTCCTACGCCTCGATCCTGTGCGCGGCCCTGTTCGGCTGGCTGCTGTGGGGCGAAGTGCCGCAGATGCAGACCATCGCCGGCGTGGCCATCGTCGTCGCCAGCGGCCTCTACATCCTGCACCGCGAAACGCGCCGCAACGTCGCCGTCGTGCGGTCCGCCCGCGCGCCGGAGGCCGCGGACTGATGGCACTACGACTTTTCGGGTATGTCGCATGGTGGAGCCACCCCATGCTTTTTCTATAAAGCTCCGGCCGGGCTTTTGTTGGAGACTCCCCCCATCGCGGCAACCGGCGCGGCGGGCACGAATCTCCCATGTCAATCCAGGTCGCACAGGACGAAGGCGCACCGAAAGCCGACGATCCGGCCCGGTCGGTGTGGGCGTTCGTGGCGGCGGCCGTCGCGGTGCCGCTGCTGTTCTTCGCTCTGATCGGCTGGCGGGCCTATGACACGGCGCTGGCCGACCTGGAGCGGCACGCCGAGGCGACCGCCACCCTGTTGCACCAGCACGCCACCCGCCTGATCAAGAGCTATGCCTTCACCGCGTCCCTGGTGGAGGACCGCGCCTTCGCGCTCGGCTGGCCGGACACCGGCGGCACGCAGGAGCTGCTGCAATTCGCCCGCCACCTTGTCGCCAACGCCGATCAGGTGGCGGCGATCCGGCTGATCGACGCGGCGGGGCACGTCGCCGCCACGGGAGAGGTGGCAGCGACGCCCGCCCTCACCGAAATCGAGCGCGAGATCGTCGACGCCCTGGCCGCCGGGGCGCCGGCCACCGTCGGCATGGCCTACCGCATGCCCGCGTCGGGGCACGAGGTGTTCGACGTGGCGCGCCGCCATGCCACCCCCGAGGGACGCTTCAACGGCGTGGTCCTGCTCACCGCCCCGGTGTCGGCGCTGGGCGATTTCCACCATAGCGTCGGCCCGCGCTCCGGCGACGCCTTGGCCCTCATCCGCGCCGACGGGCAGACGCTCCTCCGCCACCCGCGCAATGACGCCCCACTGCCCGGGCTCGATCGCGACCTGCTTGACGCCATCCATGCGGCGCCGGAGGAGGGCCGCTACCGCTCGGCGATCGCCGACGGCGTGGAGCGGGTGTACGCCTACCGCCGGCTGGCCGATTTCCCGGTGTACGTCACGTACGGCGCCGACGTGGCGCAGGTCTGGGCGGCGTGGTGGAACGAAATGATGGTGCCCACGGCGGTGACCATGGCCGCCATGCTGCTCCTGCTGTCGGTGGCGCACCTGGAGCGGCGGCGCGCGCTGGCCGAGCGGCGCATGCTCGCCCGCCTGCATGACGAGATGCGCCGCCGCGCCAAGGCCGAGGAGACGCTGCGCCGCACGCAGCGGCTGGAGATGCTGGGGCAGATCGTCGGCGGCATCGCGCACGACTTCAACAACCTGCTGACCGTCGTCACCACCAACCTTTACCTCGCCGGCACGCGGACAGCGGACAACGCCTGGCAGCCGTTCGTCAACGTGGCGTCGGAGGCGGCGTTCCGCGGCGGCCAACTCACCCAGCAGCTCCTCTCCTTTGCCCGTCAGCAGCACCTCGACCCCGAGATCTTCGACCTGAACGATTGCCTCGACCGGCTGGCGACCGGCATGCTGCGCCAGTCGCTGCGCGGCGACATCCGCATCGAACGCCAGGGCGCCCCCGACCTCTGGCCGATCAAGGCCGACCGCGGCCAGCTCGAACTGGCCGTCCTCAACCTCGCCATCAACGCACGCGACGCCATGCCGAAGGGCGGCGTTCTGCGCCTCGTCACCCGCAACCTGCACTGCGCCGATCCCTTCACCTCGCCCGCCGGGTGCGCCGGCGACTTCGTGGCGCTGAGTGTCGAGGATACCGGCGGCGGCATCCCGCCCGAGGTGATCGACCGCGTGTTCGAGCCGTTCTTCACGACGAAGGAGGTCGGCAAGGGCACCGGGCTTGGCCTCTCCATGGTGTACGGCTTCGCCCAGCAGTCCGGCGGCACGGCGCGGGTGGAGAGCCGGCCGGGCGCCGGCACCACGGTCACGCTGCTGTTGCCCCGCGCCATGGCCGGCGTACCGGCGGACGCCGCCCCCGACCCCGCAACGGCCCCGCCGGCCGGCCGCGGTCGCGTGCTGATGGTGGAGGACAGCCCGGAGATCGCCGCAACGGTGGCCATGCTGCTCGATGAGATGGGCTTCTCCGTCCTGCACGCCGCCGCCGCGGCCGAGGCGCTCGACACGCTGACGCAGCATCGGCACGGCTTCGACTGCGTGTTCACCGACATCGTCATGCCCGGCGGGATGAACGGCGTCGAACTGGCGCGCGAGATTCGCCGCCGCTACCCCGACCTGCCCGTGCTGCTCGCCACCGGGTACAGCGACGCGGCCACGGCCGCGGCCGAGGAAGGCTTCCGCGTGCTGCGCAAGCCCTACGAGCCCAAGATCCTGGCCGAGGCGCTGAACGCCCTGCAGACGGCCAAACCGGTGACGGTGTAGCACCCGCCCGCTGGACACCGGCCGGCGCATGCGGCACAAGCGACGCATGCCCGCCCCGCCGCCCGCCCCCGCCGCGCCCGCTTCGCACCGCCTGCCGGCCATCGACGCGGCGCGCGGCATCGCCATCCTGGCGATGATCGCCTACCACCTGTCGTGGGACCTCGACGCGCTGGGCTTCGCGCGCCTGGCTCTGTTCACCGACCCGCTGTGGCTGGCGGCGCGCACGGGGATCCTCGGTTCCTTCCTGATGCTGGCCGGCGTCAGCCTCGTGCTCGCCGCCGGGGGCGGGCTCGACCGGCGGCGCTTCCTGCGCCGCCTGGGCCTGCTGGCGGCGGCGGCGGCCGCAGTGTCGGCGGGGTCCTATGTGGTGTTTCCGGACAGCCCGATCTTCTTCGGCGTTCTGCACCATCTGGCGGTCGCCAGCGTCCTCGGCCTCGCCTTCGTGCGGCTGCCGGCGGGACTGACGGCCGCCCTGGGCATCGGGGTGTACGCGCTGCCGGAGTTCGTCGCGGTGCCGCTGTTCGACGCCCCGGCGTTGCGCTGGATCGGGCTGATGACCTTCGAGCCGGACTCCAACGACTACGTCCCGCTCTTCCCCTGGTTCGGTCTGGTGCTGCTGGGCATCGCGCTCGGGCGCGTCTGGCGCGGGCGGGGCGCCGTCGCGGCGTGGCGGCCGGGCGCCGCCGGCCGCGCGCTGGCCTGGGCCGGACGGCACGGCCTGCCCATCTACCTCGTCCATCAGCCGGTGCTGTACGGCGCGTTGTCCCTGCTGGCCATGCTGGCCCTGGACGGCGGCGCCGAGACGCGCGCCTTCCTGGAGGCCTGCGAGGCGCGCTGCGTCGACGCCGGCGGCGCGCCGACCACCTGCGCCGCCACCTGCGGCTGCGTCGCCGACGGGGCGAAGCAGGCCGGGCTGTGGCCCGAGCTGATCGCCAGCCGTCTGCCACCCGACTCGCGCGCCCGCGTCGCCGCCCTGGCGCAAGAGTGCCGGCGGCGTTAGCTCGCCCCGTCAACTGGCCTTGCGCTCGCCCACCGTGTCGGCCATCCGGGCGTTGCGCTGACCCATGGGCTTCTCGGGCTCCTCGGTCGTGTCGCGCGCGGTCTGGTGCTCCATCTCGGCGTTCAGTTCGGCGCCCAGCAGGATGGCGTAGGCCGTCAGGTTCAGCCACAGCAGCAGGATCACCACGGCGCCGACCGACCCGTAGGTCTCGTTGTAGCTGCCGAAGTTCGCCACGTAGACCGAGAAGGCGACCGAGCCCAGGAGCCAGATCACCGTGGCCGCCGCCGATCCCCAGGTCACCCAGCGCCACTTGGCGAAGCGCCGGCACGGCGCGTAGCGGTAGAGCACGGCCAGCGCCAGGATGATCGCCGCCCCCAGGATCGGCCAGCGCACCAGTGCCACCACCCACTTCAGCGGTCCCAGCGGCAGCACGTTGAGGATCGCCGGGACCGCCACCACCACGATCAGCGTGACGATCAGGAACAGCACCGCCCCCACCGTCAGCACCATGGAGGTGAACGCGAGGCTGATGATCCCGCGGTGCTCCTCCTCCTCGTAGGCGATGTTGAGCGCGGTGACGAGCGAATTGACGCCGCGCGACGCGCTCCACAGCGTCAGCAGCAGGCCGAACGCCACGCCGAAGCTCAGCCCCTTGGAGGACTGGGCGACGCTGTGCGCCTGCTGGCGCAGGATCTGCACGCCCTCGCTCGGCAGGAAGCCGGCGAGCTGTTCGATGTGCTGCTCGATGGTGGCCGGATCGGCGACGAGGCCGTAGATGGACACCGCCGCCGCCACCGCCGGGAAGATCGCCAGCAGCGCGTAGAAGGCCACGCCGGCCGCGACGATGCTGATGTTGTCCTTCGACTGCTCCTCGTAGACGCGCCAGAGGATGTCCTTCCAGCCCTTCGCCGGCAGTTGCTTCGGCGTTTCGGCCCCGCGCCCGCGACCCATCTCCACGCGCGGATACCGGTGGTGGTGGCGTCGGCTCAGCCCCAGCATGCGCTGCGCCCCCTTACGCCGCGGCCTCGCGCAGGGCACCGACATGGTGCTCCACCCGTTCCAGGTCGTGGAAGTGGGCGCCGATGGTGACGCGCAGATCGGGCGGCAGGTCCTCCTGCAGGCAATCGCGGAACACGTCCAGCGTGCCGTCCAGGCCCCGCTCCAGCGAAGCCAGAAGCTGGACGGGCGAGCGGTCGCCGGCCAGCTCCGTGTGCACGCCCTCCCAGGCCGGGTGCATGGGTCCGTCCAGGTCGGGCCTGCCGCCGCGGACCCGCAATTCATGGTCCAGCGCCGCCGAGGTGCGCTCAAGCTGGTTCGACACCTCCATCAGCCGGGTCGACACGCGCGCGTCGGCGATGGCCGCGTCGGCCTCGCGGAACGCCTCCGCCCCCTGCCGGCAGGCGCCGACAAGGCCGGTCAACAAGATGCGCAGCCGCTGGTCGGACAGGGTGGCGCCCATCGACTCCACCGGCCCGGCGACCACGGGTGTGCGCGATACGGCCCAGGCCAGCCACAGCGCGCCGATGCCCATGAGGGCGACGGGAATGGGGTTCTCGCGGATGGCGCGGGCGACGCGCGTGGGGTTCCCCTGCACCACGTCGCGCACCACGTCGATGACGCCGCCCGACATCTGGCCCGGCGACAGGCGAAACTCGATCTCGTCGAGCGTGGCGTCCATCCGCGAGCGGATGTCGTGGATGTTGCCCTCGATCTCGTCCATGCTGCGCGCGCGCCGCGTGCCGGGCGCCGCATCGTGGCGGTCGTTGCTGTAGACGGTCATGCCGGATGCTCCCCTCAGACGCTGCCGCGTGCAACACCGGCGGCGCACCGAAGGTTCCGGCAAGGCCCAGCTCGCGATTGCCCCCTTCAGGCCTGCCCGGTCGCCGCCAGCAGCTCGAACCCGCCGCGCCAGATCATCTCCAGCGCCACGTAGAGGATCACCGCAAGGCCGATGTAGGCGATCCAGTGGTAGCGGCTCAACAGCCGGGCGATGACGCTGGCCGCCGCCCCCATCAGCCCCACCGACAGCACCAGCCCGACCACCAGCACCCACAGGTGCTCGCGCGCGGCACCGGCCACCGCCAGCACGTTGTCCAGCGACATGGAGACGTCGGCGACGATCACCTGCCAGACCGCGGCGCCCATGGATTTGTGCGCGGTGGCCGCGGCATCCGACGGGCTTTCGCCGTCGCCGGCCACCAGCTCGGCGCCGAGATCCTCCTCGCGCTGTTCGCGCAGCTCGCGGAACAGCTTCCAGCACACCCACAGCAGCAGGATGCCGCCAGCGAAGGTCAGGCCGATGATGGCGAGGAGCTGGGTGGTCAGCAACGCGAAGACGATGCGCAGCACCACGGCGGCGGCGATGCCCCAGAAGATCACCTTGACCCGCTGTTCGCGCGCCACGCCGGCCGCCGCCATGCCGACCACGATGGCGTTGTCGCCGGCCAGCACCAGGTCGATGAACACCACCTGGCCGAGCGCCAGCAGTTCCGGGATGAGCGAATCGAACACGGGTGGGGTCTTTCGTCAGCGGGCGGGTGTACGCCTATAACGGCTGCGCGCCTGCGGGTGCAACCCCGCAGGCGCGCAGCCCAGCCCTACCGGGACGGAACGGCCCCTGTCAGCTGCTTTACACGTCAGCCGCCGTACACCAGCCGCGGCAGCCACAGCACGATGCCGGGGAACACGATGCACAGGTACACGCCCAGCGCCTGCAGCAGCAGGAACGGCACCGCCGACCGGAAGATCGTCGCCATCGACACCTCCGGCGGTGCCACGCTCTTTAGGTAGAACAGCGAATAGCCGAAGGGCGGACTGAGAAACGCCATCTGCATATTGACCATGAAGATGACGCCATACCACAGCGGCACGTCATTCGGCTCCAGCCCCGAGAAGCCGAACAGGCCGCTGAAGTCCAGCGACTTCAGGATCGGCAGGAAGATCGGCACGGTCAGCAGAAGAATGCCCACCCAGTCCAGGAACATGCCCAGGAAGAACAGGATGACCATCATCAGGAACAGCAGGCCGTAGGCGTCCAATCCCAGGCCCAGCAGACCCTCGGTCACGAACTCCTGCCCGCCCTTGACGATGAAGAAGCCGACGAACAGCGTGGCGCCGAAGAAGATCCACATCACCATGCCGGTCGCCTTCAGCGTGGCGATGGACGCCTCGCGCAGCGCGATCCACGACAGCCGG
>DASPIO010000293.1:0-10062 GCA_035629155.1 Azospirillum sp.
CACCGCCTCTTCGACGGCGATCTCGTCGAAGGGGTTCATGGAGAACTTGACGTTGGCGGTCTCTACCCCGGAACCGTCCGCCTTCACGCGGATCTTCACGTTGTAGTCGACCACCCGCTTCACCGGGACGAGGATCTTCATGTCCGAGCCTTGCGCTAGACGCACCGGATGCGGTGCCGAAAACGGGCAGCTTTCACAGTGCGAGGGACCATAGGATTTGCGGCAATGGCTGTCAACGCCGCCCATACTGCGGCGCACAGTGAAAGCAAGCGCCAAAAAACAGCGATCGGCGAATCAGCGATTGGCGCCGGGCACCCACAGCACGTCCGTGCGCCCCTGGTCGTTCAGGTGGCGGCCCAGCACGAACAAATGGTCGGACAGGCGGTTGACGTACTTGATGGCGGCCGCGGTCACCGGCTCGTGTTCGGCCAGTTCGGTGATCAGCCGTTCGGCCCGGCGCACGACGGTGCGGGCGAGATGCAGTTGCGCCGAAGCCGGGCAGCCGCCGGGCAGGATGAAGGAGTTGAGCGGCGCCAGCCTCTCGTTCATGGCGTCGATCTCGCGCTCCAGCCGTTCGACCTGGGCGTCGACGATGCGCAGCGGCGGGTACTTCGGCTCCGCCTCCTCCGGTGTGCAGAGATCGGCGCCGAGATCGAACAGGTCGTTCTGGATGCGCGCCAGCATGGCGTCGGCGTCCGGGATCGCGGCGGTGTGAAGGCGCGCCACGCCGATGACGGCGTTCGCCTCGTCCACCGTGCCGTAGGCGGCGACGCGCAGGTTGTGCTTGGGCACGCGTTCGCCGTTGCCGAGCGATGTCTGCCCCTTGTCGCCGCCGCGGGTGTAGATGCGGGTCAACCGGACCATGGGCGTCAGGCCTGCGTCATGAGGGCGAGGATGAACAGCACGAGCGCCACGCCCTGCAGGATCACGCGCATGCGCATCAGCCGGTTGGACCAGCGCAGGTTGCCCTCGCCGCCCTTGGCCATGAAGAACACGCCGATCAGCAGCGACGCCAGCACCGCCAGCATGGCAAGCCCGAGGAGAATCGTGAAGAAGCCGCTCATCGTTCGGATATAGCGTGGCCGTGCCGCCGCGGCCAGTCGTGTTTGCCGCCCCTACGGCGCGCGCATTGCCGTCTCGACGCGGGCGAGGTGGCGGGCGCGCTTGGGTGGCGTGGCGCGATCCATGTCGTAGAGCGCCAGATAGCGGAACGCTGCCCGCGGCGCGCAGGCGGCGAGCACGCCGCTCTTGAGGATGCGACGGGCGGGATTGCGCATGTACAACTCGGCCGCCCACCAGGGCGAGCCGAAGCTGGTCAGCACCGTGACGTGCTTCAGGTCCGTGAGCAGCGGCTCGATGCGCCCGCCGGCGCGGTCGTGGCGGAAGGCGACGCCGGGCGCCCAGACGCGGTCGAAATAGCCCTTGAGCATCGCCGGCATGTCGAACCACCAGTGCGGGTAGCTGAGCACCAGCGCCTCGGACCATCGCAGGCGTTCCACCAGTGGCGCCACGGCGGAGGTGTCGCAGTCGGCCGCGTAGTAGAGCCCGCGCTCCGCGGCGGTCAGCGCCGGCTCGAACTCCTCGGCGTAGAGGTCGGTTTCGACCACCTCGTGTCCGGCGGCGCGCAGCGCTGTCACGGCGGTGCGGTGGACGGCTGCCGTGAAGCTGTCGGGCAGGGGGTGGGCGAGGATTGCTTGGACGCGCACCAGTGACTCCTTCGTTGGATCGCCGGCACGATAGCATGGTGGCGCGGCCGTGCTAGACTGCGCGCCCCGCCGACACCGACCATCCCGCCATGCCGCCCAACGCGAAGCCGCAGCCGATCCGCTACGCCATCCAGAAGGCGCGCGGCAAAGGCTGGAAAACGCTGGAGGTCGGGGAGGAACTAGCGCAGGCCGAGGCGCGCTTCAACCTGATGGTCAAGGTCAACCCGCGCGCTTACTTCCGCCTGATCCAGCTCGACTACAATCCCGACTCGACCTACCAGGGGATAGAGTTCAACTGGACGCTCATCCAGCTCTACGACCCGACGAAGAAGGGGGGCGGCGGGCCGGCGCGGGCGAAGCCAGCCCGGAAGGTTCGTCGGGGCAAGGAAACGGTGCGGCTGCCGTTGCGCTTCTACCTGACCGTGATCGCGCTGGGCGCGGCGGCGGGGCTGCTGGCGTACTGGCGCTATGGGATGGCGCCTTGAGCGTCAGTCCGGCGTGTAGCCCTTGCGGCGCATGCAGGTGCCGAAGATTTCCTTGCGGTATTTGAACTGCGGCGTCTCGGGCAGGGGGCGGTGCGGGTAGCCGCGCAGGCGCATGATGGTGTCGACCTCGTCGCCGCACGCGTCGAAGGCGGCCACGGCCGTGTCTTCGCCGCTGGCCGTCCACTCCCGGTAGGAGGGAGTGCCGCAGCCGGCGAGCAGGAGGACGCCGCCGGTGATCGTCGCCGCAGCCAGTCGAGTCGCCAACCGACGCATGGCCTTCCTCCCGGTTCGCTGATCGAGGACGAAAAATACCACAAATTTTATCTATCATCCGTTAACGGGCGGTGTGAGGGGCGGAGCTTCGGGAGTAAGCCGCACGGCCCTCCGTTCGTGGAATTGCAGGGTCGAAAAAATCGCGCCCGGAAAACCGCCGCAATCTGGTAACACAACACCCCGTACACACATCCGGCGCGCGCATCTCGGACGGAGGGGTTCCATGGCGAAGGCATCCAGGCGGTCACACCCGCGGCTCGTGCTCGGGCTGCTGGGGGGACTGGCGGCCGGCGTGCCGGCGGCCGGTCCGGCACTGGCCCAGCAGGCGGCCGATGTGCAGTGGGTGCAGATGTTCCTGAAGGAGAAGGGCTTCGACATCGGCGGCCGGGCCAACGGCCAGATGACGCAGCAGACCCGGAACGCGCTGAGCGCCTGGCAGAAGTCGGTCGGCCTGCCGGCCACCGGAAACCTGGACGCCGCCACCACGTCCAAGATCATGGCCGAGCGCAGCGCCAAGACCGCCGGCACCATGCACAACCTTGCCCAGCAGAAGGTCGGCGGCGGCGGCCCCGGCCAGGAGAAGCCGCAAAGGGAGGTGGCGCCCCGCGCCGCCCAGCGCAGCGGCAGCGTCGACAACGTCGGCGGCGGCGAAGTGGCGCTGCTCGGCCCGGTGGTCCGCTCCGTGCCGTCCGGCGCCACGCCGCCGGGCCCGGCGCCGGGCGTATCCGCTTCCACCCAGGCGCCCACCCGAACCGCCAGCCCCGCCCATGCGGACGGCACCGCGCCGCAGGCGGCCCCGCGTGCCAGCGTCACCGCCACCACGGCGGACGGCACGGTGGTGCCGACCGACACGCTGTCGCGTGGCGACGGCGGCTTTTCGATTCCCGGCTGGCTGCGTTACGCGGTGATGGCGGTGCTGGCCGGCACGCTGGGCTTCATCGGTCTGGGCTGGTGGCGCAGCGGGCGCCCGAAGGCGCCGCCCGCCCGCGCCGAGGCCCACGACGACGTCCGCCGCGAGCCGAGCTTCGGCAGCCGCCGCGAGGAACTCACCGCTGGCCCGCTCCCCCGCCTGTCGGGCGAGCGCCGGGGGCGGTGAGGGGCGCAATCGCCGCCGTCAGGATGCCATCTGCGCCATCGGACAGCCCATGTTGGAGCAGCCGGTGGGGTTGCAGGGGTGGGCCGGGGCGGCGGGCTGGCTCTTGCCGACGCGCGGGGCCATGATCGCCTTCGCCACCTGATGGCCGCCGCAGGACGGGCAGGTGAGGTCCGGCTTCCTGGCGTCGTAGTCGGCCATGTTCTCGAACCACTGGTCGAACTCGTGGCCACAGTCGCAGCGCAGCGCGTAGAGGATCATCGCTTCATCCCTGGAGTGCGGAAACCGGCCCCCTTGTACCCGAACGGGCAGGCCCGCGCCAAGATTCACCGATGACTGATCACCGATGGCTGGTGACGCCGACCTGCCGGCACTGCGACAGCAGCACGCAGGTCGAGCACTTCGGCCGCTCCCCCGTGCACACCCACTTGCCGAAAGGCACGAGGCGTTCGTTGATCTCGATCCAGTAGCGCTGCGGCAGCACGTCGTGCAGTGCGGCCATGGTGCGCTCGGGCGTGCTCGTCGCCACGATCCCCCAGCGGTTGGTGACGCGGTGCACGTGCACGTCCACCGGCACGGCCGCTGCCCTGCCGAAGCCGACCGCCAGCGTCAGCGCGGCGATCTTCGGGCCGACGCCGCGGAAGGCCGTCAGCCCCTCCATGGTGTCGGGCACCCGGCCGCCATGCTCGGCGACGATGCGGCGGGCGAGGGCGATGAGGTCGCGCGCCTTGGGCTCGGGGAAGGTGGCGCCGTTGAGCAGGGCGGCGAGCGTCGCCTCGTCCATCGCCGTCATGGCCTCGGGCGTGCGGGCGGCCGCGAAGACGCGGCGGGACACCGCCACCGTGGTCTCGTCCCGCGTGCGGGCCGAAATCAAGCTGCCGACGAGCTGTTCGAAGGGCGTGTCGTAGCCCTGGTCGCGCAGGTCGAACATGGCGGCCTTGGGCAGGCCGGCGGTGGCGCGCCGCAGGCGGCGGAACACCTCGTCGACGTCGAACGGTTCCTTGGCCGGGCGCGGAGTGGGCGGGGCGGTGTGCGGGGCCGGGGTGGGCATGGCGCGCGCTCGCTGCTGTGGGGCGTCTCGACCCATCAACAATCGACAGGGCAGGGTTGCGACGCCTTGCCCCTTCCGGCGTGGGCGCATCGGCGTTATTTTAGCAACATCTAAAGTAACTGTTCGTTGAAGGAGCTGATGATGGTTCACGATTGGTCGCAGATGACGAAGGAACTGAGCGCCGCCATGCGCGAGCTGCGCGGCGGCGCGCCGGAGGTGATGAAGGCCTTCTCGGAGATGGCGAAGAACGCCACCACGACCAACGTCCTCGACACCAAGACCAAGGAACTGATCGCCCTGGCCATCGCTGTGGCGACGCGCTGCGACGGTTGCGTGGCCTTCCACGCCAAGGCGGCGGTGGAGCACGGCGCCTCGCGCGAGGAAGTCATGGAGACCATGGGCATGGCGATCTACATGGGCGCCGGCCCGTCGGTGATGTACGCCGCGCAGGCGGTGGAGGCCTTCGACCAGTTCGCCAAGGCCAAGCAGCCGGCGTAACCTCTCGACGAGGGCCTGGAAGCGCTTCAGGCCCTCGCTGAAGGGAAACAGGGCCGGCCGGTCAGTCCAGCGTCCAGCGGGTCATGTGGGGGAACGGCGGCAGGCCGTTGTGGCCCATATGGGCGAACATGCCGGAAAAGCCGGTCATGCCGGCCTGGGCCAGGGCCATCGGACCGTAATGGGTCCCGCGCTCCAGCCATGCCAGCACCGGGTGCGTCCCTTCATACTGGTCGACCTTGTAGGAACCGGGGAAGAAGAGGCATCCCGTCGGCAGTCCCAGATGCAGGACGACCGCAAGGGACCAGGCCTGGGACATTTGTTCGCCTAGCCTTGCCGCCTGCGTGAGCAGCGGATCCGGAGACCCGTCCGGCCCCGTCTCTTCCGCGAGGAGAGCTTCGATATCGACCTGCAGGTCCGTTCCCAGCCGTGGCCAGTAGCGCCGTGGCACGACGATGATGTGTCCGGCCTCGTGCAGGACGTCGCCCGGCCCGAGCAAGGTGTCAGGATCGACGTGGATCACCCCGGCATGGATGTTCACGCCCGGCAGGAAGCCGTTGTGAGCGCCCTCGCCATACTCGACGCCCATGCCGATGCCGCGCAGGAAGGTGACGATCGGTTCCAGCGCTTCCGGGTGATGCATCCGTCCTCTCCGCAAATTCGAAATCGCGCGGAGATAATCGCGGAGCGGAAGCGAGCAGGCAACATATACTGCGGAATGCATGCGGTCCACGTTGTCGCATTTTCGGGCTGGATGCGAACGTCGTGGCTCTACCGCTGGTCGAGCTTGATCTCGATGCGGCGGTTGCGGGCGAGCGCCTCGTCCGTGTTGCCGCGGTCGAGCGGCTGGAACTCGCCGAAACCGGCGGCGGCGAGGCGCTCGGCCGGGATGCCCTGTTCGATGAAGAACTTCACCACGGCGATGGCGCGCGCCGCCGACAGTTCCCAGTTGGACGGGAACTGGGCGCGGTTGATCGGGCGGATGTCGGTGTGCCCATCGACGCGCAGCACCCAGTTGATGTCCGGCGGGATGCGGTTGCCGATCTCCACCAGTGTGTGCGCCAGCTCGGCCAGGCGCTGCTTGCCGGCCTCCTCGAGGTTGGCGGAGCCCGATGGGAACAGCAGCTCCGACTGGAAGACGAATCGGTCGCCGACGATGCGCACGTCATCCCGTTTGCCAAGCGCCTCGCGCACGCGGCCAAAGAATTCCGAGCGGTAGCGGGCCAGCTCCTGCACTTTGGTGGCCAGCGCCTCGTTCAGCCGCAGGCCCAGGTCGGCGATCTGGACCTGCTGCTCCCTGTTCTTCTGCTCCGACACCTCCAGCACCGCGCCGATGCGGGCGAGCTGGTCGCGCAGCGCCGCGATCTGCTGGTTCAGCGTGGCGATCTGCTGGCGGCTTTGCGTCGTCAGCTCCTGCTCGCCGGACAGCGCCGCCTTGGTGGTGTCGAGCACGGCGAGCAGTTCGTTGATGCGGATGTCGCGCTGCTCGACCTCCTTTTGCGTCAGCATCGTCTTTTCGTCGGCCTCGGCAAGACGGGTTTCCAGCTCCTTCGAGCGGTCGCGGACAGTGCCGAGCTGGGCGACGAGCTGGCGGCGCTCCTCCTCGGTCAGGCGCAGCGTGACGCCGATTTCGGCGATCTCGCCCTCCAGCTTCTGGCGCGCCTCGCGCAGCGCCGCGAGGTCGTTCTGCAGGCTGGCGATCTCGCGCAGGCGCAGCGTGATCGTCTCCTTGTCGGCGGTGACGGTGCGCTGCAGCTCCTCGATGGCGCGGGCGGTGCGTTCCTGCTCGTCCTGCTGGGCGGCGAGCAGGGCGGTCATGTCCTCGCGCGCGGCGACGGAGGCCTGGAGCTGGTCGGAGAGCTGGGCGATGTTGCCGCGCAGGTCGTTGTTGGCCGCGCGCTCCAGGCCCAGCAGGTCGTTCAGCTCGGCGATCCGGTGGTTGAGGTTCTGGAGTTGCTGGTCGCGCCCGGTGATCGCGGTCGCCAGATAGAACTGCGCGACGACGAACAGCATCAGCAGGAAGATGACGACCATGACCAGCGACGACAGCGCGTCGACCCAGCCCGGCCAGGCGTTGGTCTCGCGGTGTCCGTTGCGCCGGCTGAAACTCGCCATAGTCCTGGACCTTTCAGCGCGTTTCCGCTTCTTCGGCCAAAGCGGCGATGGTGCGGGTCAGCACCTTGATCTCGCTGCGGATCTCGGCCACCGCCTGGGTGCGGCCGCTCGACGCCTCGTCGACGAGGCGGGCAAGATAGACGTCGATGTTGCGCAGGTGCTGGCGTGACGACTCGTCCATGCCGAAGCCGCCCGCCGCCGCGTCCGCCAGACGGGTCAGCAGGTGCTTCATCTCCATCTGGCTTTCGCCGAGCTTGAGGAGGAGCTGCTGTTCGGCACGCATCTGGTCGGTCAGCGTCGCCAGACGCTCGGTCAACGCCATCAGGTTGTTGTTGGCGACGCGCCGGCCTTCCTCCGCCCCGGCGACCGTGCGCTGCAGCGTGTCCAGGTTCTCGGCGGTCTGTTCCAGCAGCGCCTGGAGGTAGGCGGGCACCGACTGGTCGCCGGTCTCCAGCCCGCCGGCGCCGCTCGACAGCCGCGTGGCGCCGGACAGCCAGTCCTCCACGTCCTGGAAGAAGCGGTGCTGCGCCTGCGTGGCCTGCAGCTCCAGGAATCCCAGCACCAGCGATCCGGCGAGGCCGAACAGGGAGGAACTGAACGCCGTACCCATGCCGATCAGCGGCGTTTCAAGGCCGGCCTTCAGGTGGCTGAACATCGTGCCGACGTCGCCACCCTCCACCGACAGGCTGCCGATGACCGAACCGACGGAGCGCACGGTGTGCAGCAGGCCCCAGAAGGTGCCGAGCAGGCCCAGGAAGATGAGGAGGCCGATGAGGTAGCGCGACAGCTCCCGCGATTCGTCGAGTCGCGCGCCGATGCCGTCGAGCACCGAGCGCATGGACAGCGCCGACAGCGTCAGCCGCCCCTTCTTCTCGCCCAGCATGCGCGCCATGGGGGCGAGCAGCACCGGTTCCGGCTCGTCCGTCGCCGCACCGGGGCGCTCCACCTGCTGGTAGCGCTCCAGCCACGCCACCTCCGGGCGCAGCATGATGACCTGGCGGAAAATGAAGGCGATGCCGGTGAACAGGGCCACCAGGATCAGCCCGTTCAGCGCCGGGTTGGTCATGAAGGCGTTTTCGAGCGCCGGGTACAGAAGCACCGCGACGGCCGCCACCACCACCAGGAACAGGGCCATCCGAGTCAGGAAGCGCTCCGGGCGCGTCATCGCTACGGACCTCCGGATAGGGTCGGGGCGGATTGAAACACCCTGATCACTTGGTCTGGGATCACTCGTTCACGAACTCCGCATCGATGCGGTCCGGGGGCAGATCGGGCGCCATGATGCCAAGCGCGCGAACGTCGATGCGGGCGCTGCGCACGCCGGCCGCCGCCAGCCGTTCGCGCACGGCAAGCGCCCGCGCCAGCGACAGCTGCCGCGCCTCGCGCGCCGTTTCCGCCGTGCCGCTGGCGTACGAGCGCAACTGAAGGCGCAGGTTCGGGTTGGCGCGCATGCGCTCCGCCAGATCGGCCAGCAGGGGCTCGGCGGCGTCGGGAATGTCGGCGGCCGGCCCCTGGAACAACACTTGAAGACCGCCCTTCGGCGCCACCGATGCGGGCGGCGGGGGCAGGGCGGCGGTCTGCGGTGCGCTTTGGGATGGCGCGCTCTGCGCCGGCGGGGGCGGCGGAGCGGGCGGCGTCGCGGTGGCCGGCTGCGGCGTGGGTGCGGGGACCGGCGGCGGGGCTGGCGGCTTCGCGGCGGCCGGGGCGGCGGCGACGGGGGCGGGTGGGGGTGGTGGCACCGTGCCGACGCTGGCCAGTGCCGGCTCGGGGGGCGCCTCCAGCGGCTGCGGCGCCACGAAGCGCGGCGGCGCCTTGACCACGCCGGGCGAGGTCAGCCTGGGTGGCGGCGGGACCGGCAGCGGCACCGCGGTTTCCAGCGTCAGTTTCTGTTGCGCCACCGGCGCCGCCACGGGGGTGGGCTTCTGGACGGTGACCTTCACCTGCGCAGCCGCCGGGGTGGCGGTTCCAAGGAACACCACGGTGGCGGCGAGTGCGCGCAGCACCGCCGAATGCCCGATGGGCGCGTCCGGTCGTCGGCTCATGCGTCCGAAAAAACCCCTGAAGAGCAAGCGCAGCTATCCGTTTACACGGATTTACCGCGGCACCATAGCCCATCGATCGGTGTAGCGACAATTCCCTTCCCGATGGGAGAAAGCTCTCTCCCTTCGGGCGGTGGCATTCGCGGATCGATCGCTCCGCCTAGGCCCAGGCTGGCGCCGGAGCTAGGCCGAAGCGGGAGGGGTCGCCTTGGCGGCTGCCTTCTTGCGCTCGGCGCCGCGCAGCACGGTGGCCAGCGGCAGGTGCAGGTGCGAGTTGGCGGCGAGGATCGAATTGCCGTGGACGACGTTGCGTCCGCCGCCGATCTCGCCGACGAAACCGCCGGCCTCGGTCACCAGCAGCATGCCGGCGGCGATGTCCCACGGGTTCAGGTTGCGCTCCCAATAGCCGTCGAAACGGCCGGCCGCCACATAGGCGAGGTCGAGCGAGGCGGCGCCCCAGCGGCGGATGCCCGCCACCTCCATCATCACCGCCTCGGCCTCGCCCAGGAAGACGGCCTGACCGGGCCGGCCCTTGAAGGGCATGCCGGTGGCGATCAGCGCATCGCCGAGGTTGCGGCGTTCCGACACGCGCAGGCGCTGGTGGTTGAGGTAGGCGCCCTGGCCCTTCTCGGCCCAGAACATCTCGTCGTGCACCGGCTCGTAGACCACGCCGGCGACGATCTCGCCGTTCTTCTCCAGCGCCACCGAGATGGCCCAGTGCGGCAGGCCGTGCAGGAAGTTGGTGGTGCCGTCGAGCGGGTCGACGATCCACCGCGCGGACTTGTCCTTGCCCTCGCTCTCCCCG
>DASPIO010000294.1:0-3426 GCA_035629155.1 Azospirillum sp.
GGCGTCGGAGGCGACCTTGAAGCCCATCACGTCCATGCCGGCGGTGTCGGTCGGGCGCAGGATGACCGAGTGGCGGTCGAACTCGTCCCACGCCTTCAGGTAGATGCGGCCGTCCGCCTCTTCCGACACCTTGTGCAGGCCGAGGCGGTCGACGTAGTGGGTCAGCGCCGCGTCCTTGTCGAGCACGCGGATCTGGATGAAGCCGGGGCGCAGCACGCCGGTCAGTGCCATTGGGTGTTCCTCCTTGGTTTTATGTGTTGGGTGCGGTTGCGGGTTTCTGGACCGGCGCCTTGCGCGCGGGGCGCAGCGTCAGGTCCCCTTGCGGGTAGAGGCGGCAGGCGAGCGCGTAGCCCTCCCCCTCCTCCTCCGCGGTGACGTGGGCGCGGCTCATGGGGCCGGTGCGGTAGGGGCCGGACAGCACTTGGACGCGGCACACGCCACAGCCGCCCTGGCGGCAGCCGACGGCGATGCGCCGGCCGTTCGTGACCGCGAAGCCGAAGCCGGGCGCGCGCTCCATGGCCTTGAGGACGGTCTCGTCGGCATAGCAGGAGAAGCTGCCGTCGGTGTCCTCCAGCCGGATCGCGTGCCGCTCGCGCACCATGTGGCTGTCCATGGCCGTCAGATCCTCTTGAAGACGGGGCTGCGGACCTTGCCCGCGTCGCCGTCGCCGGCCGTGAGGAAGCGTTCGGTGTAGATGTCGCGCTCGAACAGGCGGCCCTGCATGAGCGTGCGGATGCACGCCTCGATCATCACCGGCGGGCCGCACAGGTAGGCCTTGCGGCCGGCGAACATGCCGTCGAAGTGCCGCTGCAGCGCCTCGTGCACGAAGCCGATCTCTCCATCCCACGCCTCGCCGGGCTGAAGGTCGGAGAGGACGGGGACGTAAGTGAGGTTGGGATGCTCGGCCGCCAGCCCTTCGAAGAGGTCGCGGTCGTAGAGGTCGCGCGCGGAGCGGACACCATGGATCAGCACCATCGGCTCCGTCCGGCCCTGCTCCAGCAGGTCGAGGATCATCGACTTGGGGCTGGACAGGCCGGTGCCGCCGGCCAGGAAGATCATGGGGGCGGTGGCCGACGTGCGCACGAAGAAGCGGCCGTAGGGGCCGGCCAGCGTCAGCTTGTCGCCGACCTTGAGAGTCTGGTGGATGTACGTCGTCGCCTTGCCGCCCGGGACCAGGCGGACGTGGAGTTCCACAAGGTTCCGCTGCGACGGCGGGTTGGCGAGGGAGAAGGCGCGCGGCCCGTCCACGCCGGGGACGGTGAGGTTGACGTACTGCCCGGCCTGGAAGTCGATGCCGTCGCCCGGCAGCTCGATGAACACGCCCTTCACGTCGTGCGTCAGGTCGACCAGCTTGACGACGGTGCCGGTGAAGTCGCGCACGGGAATGCGGCGGGCGTCCGGCTCCTCGTCGATGTCGGCCTCGATGGTGACGTCGGAGCACAGGCGCGCCGTGCAGGCCAGCGTCTTGCCCTCGTCCCGTTCGAAGTCCATCAGCGCGAAACCCGAGGCGTCGCCGTGGTCGACCTCGCCCTCGGCCACCTCGACCTTGCAGGAACCGCACAGGCCGTGGCCGCAGGCGTGCGGCAGCCAGATGCCCTGGCGCAGGCAGGCATCCAGGATGGTCTGGCCGTCCTCGACGGTGACGGTGTCGCCCGTCGGTTCGATGGTCAGTGTATGACTCACCGCGTTCCTCCCAAAGACGCTGTCTGACGTAGCGCGACGAACCTCAGACAGTCAAACATAATATCGAGATTTCCGCAAGGCGGCGATATTCCGACCGGACCAACGATGTCGAGCCGCCCGTTGGTTGGCCCAACCCACGAAGCTCCTCGCAGGTTGGACCAAGCGCCAGCGCGGCCCAACATCCCTCCCCACCTCAGCTGTGCGAGCCCTTGAAGCCGTTGAGGCCGGGGGTCCAGAAGCGGATCAGCGACTTGTGCCGCACGCCGTGGTCCTTGAGGGACTTGCCCATGTCGGGGGTGACGTCCTTGCCGTCGATGGTCCAGCGCACGGTGGACCAGTCGATCTTCGCGCAGTCGGGGTGGGCGCCGTAGTAGGTGGGGATGAGTTCCTGCACCAGCGCCCCGAACGGCATGTCGGGCGGCAGCGGGAAGGCCAGGGCGGCGCAGAAGCTCAGGTGCTCTTCCCAGTGCAGGTAGACGACGTTGTTGCCGTGGAAATTCTCCACGCGGTCGCGGACGTCGATCTTTTCCGCGTAATCCTTGTCGAGGGCGACGACGGCCATGGTTTCCTCCGAAAAATTCTTGTCGTTGGCGCAAGGAAAGGGACGGGGGAGGAAGCGGGGGGACGGTGCCCCTCCCCCGCCGGGCGGCTCAGCCGGCGACGCGCCGGCGCGCCTCCATCCACGCGTCCCACATCGTCTGGTCGGGCGAGCCGGCCTGGTCCATGTTGTCGGCGCCCAGGTTCATCCGGTACCACTTCAGCACGTCCTCGACCGAGGCGCCGCCACAGTTGCCCTGGAAGATCTGGTGCACCGGCAGCCAGGACTGCGCGTACTTCTCCGGCTCGTCGTCGAAGATGTCCTTACAGCCGTCCGAGCAGAAGTGGTACGTCTCGCCCCGGAACTGCGATTCACGGAAGCAGGTCGTGCCCGGATCGCCCGGCTCGGTGTAGACCATCGGGATCTGGCAGGTCGTGCAGAGCTGCGGCAGCGCGTTGTTGTAAAAGCGCTTGCCGTCCTTCTCCATCTCGCGCCACATCTCGTAGCGGGGACGGTAGTGCTTGTCGAAGCTGTTCGGGTACTTCTCCGACAGCCAGTCCATCTCCTCGTTGGACGGCAGCCACGTGTGGAAGGCGGCGGCGTGGGTGTACTGGTAGAAGGTGCACCAGTTCTGGTGCGAGACGTGCTCCGCCTCGGCCGTCGCGATGTCGGCGTACTTGGGCGGGCGCAGGCCGTAGCGCGCCAGATCCTCGAACAGCGAGCCGCCGGCCTCGGTGAAGTAGATGTCCCAGGCCTCGCGCCAGGACATGATCTTCTTGGGCAGCATGTAGTCCATCATCATGCCGACCAGGCCGAGCACGCGGTGGCCGCGCCAGAACCACTTGTCCACCCACTTCTGCACGATCGGCAGGTTGTCGGGGTCCTGTTCCAGCAGGAATTTGATGACCTCGATGCCCAGCGTCATGTGCCGGCTCTCGTCCGACTGCGCCGAGAAGCCGAAGGTCACCGTGGCGAGGTCACCGTTGTAGGCGGCCCCCGACATGAACGGCACGAACAGCAGGTTGGTCAGCACGTATTCGAAGGCGAAGCCGATCGCGATCATAAACTCGAACGGCCCGGCCGAGCGCGCGTCGTCGAAGAACGACTTGGGCACCGACAGGTACCACACGCGGTCGTGCATGTGCTGCCACTCGGCAAAGCCGTCGAAGAACTTGTTGTAGTGGCTGAAGGTGTGGATCTGCGTC
>DASPIO010000295.1:0-23602 GCA_035629155.1 Azospirillum sp.
CGCCTATTCGTCGGGCAAGCCGGCCATCGGCGTGGGTGCCGGCAACACCCCGGCGGTGATCGACGAGCACGCCGACATCAAGCGCGCCGTCGCCTCCATCCTCATGTCCAAGACCTTCGACAACGGCGTGGTCTGCGCGTCGGAGCAGTCGGCCATCGTCGTGGACGCCGTGTACGAGGCGGTGCGCGACCGCTTCGCCCACCACGGCGGCTACGTGCTGTCGGCCAAGGAGGCGGACGCGGTGCGCGGGGTGCTGCTGGTGGACGGGCACCTCAACGCCGACATCGTCGGCCAGTCGGCCCGCGCCATCGCCGGCATGGCCGGCATCGCCGTGCCCGCCAGCACCAAGGTGCTGATCGGCGAGGTCGAGGACGTGTCGGAGGCCGAAGCCTTCGCGCACGAGAAGCTGTCGCCCACCCTGGCGCTCTACCGCGCCCGGGACTTCATGGACGCGTGCGACAAGGCGGCGGCGCTGGTGGCGCTGGGCGGCATCGGCCACACCTCCGCCCTCTACACCGACCAGGATCTGCAGGGGGAGCGCGTGCGCATCTTCGGCGGGCGGATGAAGACCGCCCGCATCCTGATCAACACGCCGTCGAGCCAGGGCGGCATCGGCGACCTGTACAACTTCCGCCTCGCCCCGTCGCTGACGCTGGGCTGCGGGTCGTGGGGCGGCAATTCGATCTCCGAGAACGTCGGACCGCAGCACCTGCTGAACCGCAAGACGGTCGCCAAGCGCGCCGAGAACATGCTGTGGCACAAGCTGCCAAAGTCCATCTACTTCCGCCGCGGCTCGCTGCCCTTCGCGCTGGAGGAGCTGCGCGGCCGGAAGCGCTGCCTGATCGTCACCGACCGCTTCCTGTTCGAGAACGGCTATGTCAACCAGACGGTCGGCATCCTCAAGGGCCTGGGGCTGGAGGTGGAGACCTTCTTCGAGGTGAACGCCGACCCGACGCTGGCCGTGGTGCGCAAGGGTCTGGCGCTGGCCAACGCCTTCCGGCCGGACGTCATCCTGGCGCTGGGCGGCGGCTCGCCCATGGACGCGGCCAAGATCATGTGGGTCATGTACGAGGCGCCCGACGTGGCGTTCGAGGATCTGGCGCTGCGCTTCATGGACATCCGCAAGCGCATCTACACCTTCCCCAGGCTGGGCGTGAAGGCGCAGTTCGTCGCCGTCCCCACGACCTCGGGCACCGGGTCGGAGGTGACGCCCTTCGCCGTGGTAACCGACGAGCGCACGGGCATCAAGTACCCGATCGCGGATTATGAACTGACGCCGAACCTGGCGATCGTCGACGCCGACCTGGTGATGGACATGCCCAAGGGGCTGACCGCCGCCGGCGGCATCGACGCGGTGACGCACGCGCTGGAGGCCTACGTCTCCGTCGTGGCCAACGAATACACCGACGGGCAGGCGCTGCAGGCCCTCAAACTCCTGAAGGAGCACCTGCCGTCCGCCTACCTCAACGGCGCCAAGGACCCGGTGGCGCGCGAGCGGGTGCACAATGCCGCCACGCTGGCCGGCATCGCCTTTGCCAACGCCTTCCTCGGCGTGTGCCATTCCATCGCGCACAAGCTGGGGGCGGAGTTCCACCTGCCGCACGGCGTGGCGAACGCGCTGATGATCGCCAACGTCATCCGCTACAACGCCGCCGACATCCCCACCAAGCAGACCGCCTTCAGCCAGTACGACCGGCCGAAGGGTGTCGCGCGCTACGCCGAGATCGCCAAGCATCTCGGCCTGGGCGGCAGCCGCGATCATGAGCGGGTGGAAAAGCTGGTCCAGTGGGTGGAGGAGTTGAAGGCGACGCTGGAGATCCCCGCCTCCATCCAGGCGGCCGGCGTACCGGAGGCGGAGTTCCTCGCCAAGGTGGACGCCGTCGCGGAAGCCGCCTTCGACGACCAGTGCACGGGCGCCAACCCGCGCTTTCCGCTGGTCAGCGAGATCCGGCAGTTGCTGCTCGACAGCTACTACGGCCACGCCTACGCGGAACCATCGGAGCGGGAGGACTCCGCGCCGGTGAAGGCGCGGGCGAAGCTGGTGCACTCCCGGTAAGCGGCAGGGCAACGGATGGACGGGAGGGGGGGCGCCGGCGGCGGCCCCCTTCGCATCACACAGAACGAGGGCGATAGCCATGGCGGCTGTCGGAAGCCGATCCTCCGTTCAAAAAACCTCGTCCTTGGATATGGTGCGGGCGGGGGGACTCGAACCCCCACGCCATGCGGCTTCGGATTTTAAGTCCGATGCGTCTACCAATTCCGCCACGCCCGCGCCGCGCGCTGTTTCGCCGAGTGGTTGTTGTCAACCAAGGCTTTGACACGCGCCCGTGCAGGGTGGATAGCCGCTGTCACGCGGCCGGTCAAGTCCGTGTGGACATTGTCCCGCGCGGGCCTATCGTGAAGACGGCGCATGGCGGAAAAAGGGTGGAAGCAATGGCCGAGAACGACTGGCTGCGGCTCGTCGGGCTGCTCATGGTGATGATCATCGTCGTGCCGGGCGTGCTCGCGCTGAACCGGCACACGTGGCTGCGCAACACCGCCATCTGGCTGGCCGTGCTGGCGGCGCTGGTTTTCCTCTACCAGACGTTCGGGCCGCTCTAGTCCCCGCCGCCGTACGGCTCCTCGCCGATCGACATCACGCCCACGCACATCGCCACCCCGCCGAACGTCGTCATCAGGCCGAAGAACAGCAGGAAGGTCGCCATCAGCCATTGCTCGCTGCTGGTCACCAGCGTGCCCAGGTTGGCGATGTCGAACAGCAGGATGCCGATGCCGAGCACCACCGCCCCCGCGGCGCCGGAGGCAAGGTGCTGGAGAAGAAAGAAGACGGCGGCTTTTTCATACGGCTTCATGGCGCGACACGCATCCGTTCAAGACCCGACTCAAAGAATTGGCCTTGTTCGGACCCGCGACAATCCGTCGCACTGATATAGCCGCCCAGTCCCCTCCCCGAGCCCCCTCGCCGAACCGCCTATCCCTTCGCGCCGATGGTCAGGGCCGGCGTGCCGCCAAGGGTGCGGACGATGCCGCACAGCTCCTCCGCCGCTTGGTCCAGGGCCGCCTCGTCGGTGCCGCGCAGGACGAGACTGACCCCGAAATCGCCACGCCGGAAATAGGGATAGCTGCCGATCTCCAGCTGCGGGTACCGCTCCTGCAACGCGCCCAGGTCGGCGGCGAGGCGCCCCTCGGCCAGTTCGCAGCTCACCGTGCGGGCGTGGATCGGCGGGCCGCCCTTCAGGCGCGGCAGGACGCCGTCCAGCATCGCCTGCATGATGTTGGGCACGCCGGCCAGGACGAAGACATTGCCGATCTGGTAGCCGGGCGCCGCGCTGATCGGGTTGTCAACCAGGATGCCGCCGGCCGGCACGTTGGCCATGCGCAGCCGCGCCTCGTTGAGCTGCTGGCGCCCGGCGTAGTGCCGTTCCAGCCGCTCCACCGCCTCCGGGTTGCGCTCCAGAGGCACGCCGAAGGCCCGGGCGACGCATTCCGACGTGATGTCGTCGTGCGTCGGGCCGATGCCGCCGGTGGTGAAGACGTAGGAGTAGCGGGCCCGCAGCGCGTTCAGCGCATCGATGATCTCCTCCGGCACGTCGGGGACGACGCGCGCCTCGCGCAGGCGAACGCCGACCTCCCCCAGCTTCTCGGCGATGTGCGGCAGGTTGGCGTCCTTGGTGCGGCCGGAAAGGATCTCGTTGCCGATGATCAGCACGGCTGCTGTTGGATTGGCGGCTGTGGGGTTTGCGTCAGCGGAGGTCATGGCGTCCGGTTCGTTCGTGTGGGTCGCCTGCCAAGGTGAGGCCGGCGGCGGGATTGTCAACGGGGTGCGGCGAGGGTAGCGTGGCGCCCCATGCGTTTCCCCTCCCCGCTCATCCCCGGCCGCCTGATCCAGCGCTACAAGCGCTTCCTCGCCGACGTCGCACTGGACGGCGGGGAGGTGGTGACGGCGCACGTCCCAAACTCCGGCAGCATGATGGGCGTCGATGCGCCGGGCGCGGTCGTGTGGCTGTCGCGCTCCGACAACCCGAAGCGCAAGCTCGCCCACACTCTGGAACTGATCGAGGCGGACGGCGGGCTGGTCGGCGTCAACACCGCCCACCCCAACGCCCTGGTCGCCGACGCCATTGCCGCCGGGCTGATCCCGGAGCTGGCGGGGTACGAGCGGCTGCGGCGCGAGGTGAAGTACGGGCGGAACTCGCGCGTCGACATCCTGCTGGAAAGCGCGGGGCGGCCATCGGCCTACGTGGAGGTCAAGAACGTCCATCTGCGCCGGCCGGATCGGCGCGACGGTCTGGCTGCGGAGTTCCCCGACTGCCCCACGGCGCGCGGCGCCAAGCACCTGGAGGAACTGGCCGCGATGGTGGAGCAGGGCTGCCGCGCGGTCATGGTCTATCTTGTCCAGCGCATGGATTGCACCCACTTCCGGGTGGCGGGGGACATCGATCCCGCCTACGATGCCGGGCTCCGCCGCGCGCTGGCGCGCGGCGTGGAGGCGGTGTGTTGGGCCTGCACCCTCACCCCGGAGATGATTGACCTGCACCGGCCGCTGCCGTTGCGCCTGGACGACTGACGGGCGCCGCGGGGAGGGTGCCGGACCTGAGGAAAAGGTAAGCACTGGTGGAACACGACGACCTCGATTCCCATCGCATCCGGCTCCACGGCCCGGAGGACTTCGAGGGCATGCGCAAGGCCGGCCGGCTGGCCGCCCTCACGCTCGACTACATCACGCCCTACGTCCAGCCGGGCGTCACGACCGACCAGCTCGACCGGCTGTGCGACGACTTCATCCGCGGCCACGGCGGCATCTCCGCCCCCATGGGCTACCGCGGTTATCCGAAATCGACCTGCATCTCGGTCAACCACGTGGTCTGCCACGGCATCCCCGGCGACAAGCGGCTGCAGAACGGCGACATCCTGAACATCGACGTCACGCCGATCCTGGACGGCTGGTACGGCGATTCCAGCCGCATGTACCTGGTGGGCGACGTCGCCCTGAAGGCGAAGAAGCTGGTCGACGTCACCTACGAGGCGCTGATGATCGGGATAGCCAAGGTGAAGCCGGGCGCCACGCTGGGCGACGTCGGCCATGCCATCCAGAGCTTCGCGGAATCGCACCGCTTCTCGGTGGTGCGCGACTTCTGCGGGCATGGGCTGGGCCGCGTCTTCCACGAGCCGCCGTCGGTGCTGCACTTCGGCAAGCCCGGCCAGGGCGTGGTGCTGCGCGAGGGCATGTTCTTCACCATCGAGCCGATGATCAACGCCGGGCGCCACGACGTGAAGATCCTGGGCGACGGCTGGACCGCCGTGACCAAGGACAAGTCGCTGTCCGCACAGTTCGAGCACTCGATCGGCGTGACGAAGGACGGCTGCGAGATCTTCACCCTGTCGCCGGCCGGGATGCACAAGCCGCCGTACGCGGTGGAGAAGGTGGGCGCGTAGGATCCAAGCCCCCCTTCCCCCTGCGGAATGGGGGAAGGGGGGCAAGCGTCAGCCTTTCGCGAACCGCGTCTCGATCGCCGCGTAGACCGCGCGCAGGCCCATGGCCTCCCCGCCGTCGGGGCGGCCGGGCCTGGCGGAGCCGTTCCAGGCGTAGACGTCCAGGTGCGCCCAGGGCGTGCCCTTGGACACGAAGGACTCCAGGAACAGGCCACCGATGATCGCCCCGGCGAAGCCGTGGTTGGCGGAGTTGTTGAGATCGGCGACCTTGCTCTCGAAACCCTTGCGGTAGGGTTGCCAGAGCGGCAGGCGCCACAGCGGGTCGGCCTCCGCCTCCGACGCCGCCAGCAGGTCGGATGCGAGCGAATCGTCGTTGGCGAAGAGCGCCGGGATGTCGGTGCCCAGCGCCACGCGCGCCGCGCCGGTCAGCGTGGCGAAGTCGATCAGCAGGGCCGGCGTCTCGGCATCCGCCTCGGCCAGGGCGTCGCACAGCACGAGGCGGCCCTCGGCGTCGGTGTTGCCGACCTCCACGGTCAGGCCCTTGCGGGTCTTCAGCACGTCCATCGGCTTGAAGGCGTTGCCGGAAATGACGTTCTCCACCGCCGGGATCAGCACGCGCAGGCGCACGGGCAGGCCGGCCATCATCACCATGCGCGCGACACCCAGCGCGTGCGCCGCGCCGCCCATGTCCTTCTTCATCATCAGCATGGCCGAGGACGGCTTGATGTCCAGGCCGCCCGAATCGAAGCACACGCCCTTGCCGACCAGCGTCACCTTGGGGTCGGTCTTGCGGCCCCAGGTGATGTCGATCAGCCGCGGCTCGCGCGGGCTGGCGCGGCCGACGGCGTGGATGGCGGGGTAGTTCTGTTTCAGCAGATCCTCGCCGGTGATGACCGTCACCTCGGCCTCGAACTCCCCGGCCAGATCCTGCGCCGCCTTGGCGAGTTCGGCGGGACCCATGTCGGCGGCCGGCGTGTTGACGAGGTCGCGCACCAGGAAGGTGGCGGTCGCCGCGCGCTCGACCGCGCCGTGGTCGGCATGCTCCGGCCAGACGAGCTGGGCGAAGGGCTTGTCGGACCGCTTGTAGCGGTCGAAACGGTAGCTGCCGAGCGCCCAGCCGAGGGCGGCGCGGGTGGCGGCGGGGCGCTCCGGCTCCGGCTCCAGGCGGTAGGCGCCGGGCGGCAGCGCGGCCGGCAGGCCGGCCAGCGCCCACGGGTCGTCGTACGCCGGGACGCCGACCAGCACGCGGCCGAGCCGGCCGCCGTCGCCGGGCAGCAGCGCCGTGCTGCCAGCCTCGGCGGTGAAGTTGACGGCCTTGACCCAGGTGGCGGTCGATGCGGACTGCCCGGACAGCCAGCCCGGAAGGTCGGCCTTGGTCAGCGGAGTGACGGGGACGGTGTCGGCGCCCTCTTTGGCGCGCAGGGTGGCGAGCAACGGAGGAGGTCCTTCTCGTTACGGACTGAGGACACGGTTCCAAGAGGATGGCGCGCCGGACGGCGGCTGAAAAGGGGGCTTTCGGCCCTTTCCCGGGTGCGCGTAGATTGCGCGGCGTTCAACACCCCACGGCGGTTCGCATGTCCGACCTCATGCTCGTCCTCGGCAACAAGGCCTATTCGTCCTGGTCGCTGCGCCCCTGGCTGGCGCTGAAGCACACCGGCGTGCCGTTCGCGGAGGTGGTGATCCCGCTGCGCCGGCCGGACAGCACGGCGCGCATCCTGGAGCACTCGCCGACCGGCCGCGTGCCGCTGCTGAAGCACGGAGAGCGGACGGTCTGGGACTCCCTGGCGATCTGCGAGTACCTGGCGGAGACCTTCCCCGATGCCACGCTCTGGCCGGCGGACACGGACGCGCGCGCCGTGGCGCGGTCGGTCTCGGCGGAGATGCATTCGGGCTTCGTCGGGTTGCGCACGGCCATGCCGATGGACCTGAAGGGCACCTACCCGGACCTGGGCCGCACGCCGGACTGCACGGCCGACGTCGCCCGTGTCACCGCGCTGTGGACCGACGCACGGACGCGCTTCGGTGCCGAGGGGCCGTTCCTGTTCGGCCGCTTCTCCATCGCCGACGCCATGTTCGCGCCGGTGGTGACGCGCCTGCGGACCTATGCCGTGGACCTGGACCCGGTCAGCCGCGCCTACGCCGACGCGGTGTTGGCCCTGCCGGCCATGCGCGAATGGTACGCGGCGGCGCGGAATGAGGAATGGGTGATCGATCAGGAAACGCTGCGGCGCTGACGGGGGCATGGAGCGCCCGGCGGAACCACCCCGGGCGCTTAGCAGCCGTTTCGCCGTCAACCGCAGGCAGTCATGCGACAGATTGTCACATCATTGTTCATATGCACTGAAAGCAGTGTTGTTTCTCTAAGTTGCATATTACGCTCCCGCTCTCTGTCAAATTGTCCTCAGCAGCAGACGATGACGCGACAGGCGGGACAAAGCGCGCGAACACGAAAAGCGGGTTATGGAATTTAAAGCCTGTGCATCTTATGGGCGCCTCTGGCGCCGGCTTCTTCCAGCATTGTTGAGCATACCACTACTCGCCACCCCCTACATAACCTTGCATGCAGGCGCCTTCGACGCGCAGCGTTGTGCCGGCATCGCCGATCCAAAACAAAGACTGTCCTGCTACGACGCCGCGTTTCCCCCGTCGCCTGCGGCAACCGCCACCCTGCCGGCCCCGGCGACCGTCGCGACGCCGGCGGGCCCGCAGCCCGCGGCGCAACCGGCACGCCACGGGCTGCGGGTAAACCTCGGCGCCGCCTACACGCTCGGCAACTACAGCGGGGATGTGCGGACGCGCCTGAACGACGACCGGGTGGATCTGCACTTCGGCCGCGCCATCGGCGGCAACGGCGTCACCGGCACCGCCGCCCTCTGGTACGATTTCGCCAGCCCCCGCTATCTGTCGTTGGGCCTGGAGTACAGCCGCGGCGGCAGCAGCGCCGGCATCCACGGCGTCGCGCCGAACGGTATCGACGTGGTGGACGAACCGGTCAACGTCGACCTCGACGCGCGCCTGACCCAGAACACGGTGTTCCTCAACGTCGCCCTGTTCCCCGACCGCGACGCGGCGGTGTCGCCCTTCTTCGGCTTCGGCATCGGCGGCGGGCGGGGCACGCTCAAGGTGCGGACGGCGGCGACGTCGAACATCCTCACCAACGGCCTGACGCTCTTCGACGTCGACGAACGGTTCTGGTACCCGTCCGCCCAGGTCTTCCTGGGCGCGCAGCACGACCTCGCCGACCGCCTCGGCGTCGAGGTGATCGGCAAGTACGTCGTCAGCACCGGCCTGCCGGCCGGCATCAAGCAGACCTACCAGCAAATGCACCTCGGCATGGGCTTCTACTACCGGCTCTGAGCCGGCCATCGAAGCCAGACGGAAAACCGGGAACCCGCGCGCAGGAAACGAGAGCCGATGACGACACTGACCTTGGGACCGGCCCTGGAAGGGCTGTACGACTTCGCGAAGGGCTACGATTACACGGCCCGGCTGAACGCCTACAAAGCGAAGTTCCAGGACATCCTGACCTTCGCCGACAATGTGGGCGGCCAGCTGACGCTGTCCAGCATCACCGCCCAGAAGATCGTGCTGCAGTCCGGCAGCTACCGGGTCGAGTTCACCGGCGCCTTCGCGTTCACGTCGACCACCCCGGCGCAACTGCTGGAGGACATCAAGCAGGGGCCGAACGGCACGGTCACCGGCGTGGAACTGTACAACGGCGCCACGCGCCTCGCCGCGGCGACGGTGACCGCGGACACCATCACCATCACCGCGCAGGACGAGACCCTGACCGTCCGCGGCCAGTTCGCCAACAGCTTCGCCAGCGTCCGCCCGTTCTGGGACAAGAGCGCCATCAACGACGCCTTCCAGATCGATTCGCTGGTGTGGACGACAGCCGGAAGCGAGACGGCGCGCCTGGACTTCGCCTCCGGCGCGGCGTCGCTGGCGGTGGAAGGCTACCGGCTGGCGATCACCGGCGCCCTGGCCAACGCGCTGCCCGGCCCGGCGGGCCGGTCGCTGCAGCAGGTGGTGGCCGCCGTGGACCTGGGCGCCTACAACGTCAACGAACTGATGGTGACGAAGGCCAACGGCGACCTTGTCGGCACGCTGTCCAACAGCGGGTCCCCGCTGACCGCCGCCCAGGCAATCGAGGGGCTGCGCAGCGTCGGCACCCGGCTGACCCAGGGCAGCGACCGGCTCGATCTCGGCGGGCTGTCGTTGGGCATCGACATCAACCTGACGACCGGGCAGACCACCTACCGGACCCTGTCCGGGCCGCTGCCCTTCACGCAGGCGGTGGAGGCGGTCGCCGGCACGGCGCAGGCCGACCACATCACCGGCAACGCCCTTGCCAACGAGTTGTCGGCGGGCGCCGGCGCCGACACCATCCACGGCGGCGACGGCAACGACGTGCTGTACGGCCAGACGGGCAACGACCTGCTGTCGGGCGACAACGGGGCCGACACGCTCTACGGCAACGCCGGCGACGACGTCCTGCACGGCGGCGCCGGCACCGACTGGCTGCACGGCGGCCTGGGCAACGACACCTTCTCCGCCGCCGACGGCGACACCATCGAGGACCTTGAGGACGGCGAGACCATCCAGGTGGCCGCCAGCGTGTCGCAAGTGACCGTCACGCCGGGCACCACCACCACGCTGGCCTACGATTCCGACGGCAACGGCAGCGCCGACGCCACCATCCTGCTGACCGGGCGGTACGACGGAACCTTCACGACGGCTGCGTCGGGCGGCGGCACCGCCATCACCTACCGTGCCCCTCCACCGCCTCCCCCCAGCGATGGGGGCGGCGGCGGAGGGGGCGGCGGCGGAGAAAGCAGCAGCACGCCCACCGTGACCGCGCCCGTGATCCGGCACGAGACGGTGACCATCCCGGCGGTGCAGCCCACGGGCCCGGACCAGACCAGCGCCAGCCTCCCGCTGGTCACCGACGAAACCGGCCAGGCGCGCCTGCAGGCGACCGTGCCGGCGGGCGTGGGCATGCAGGTGGAGAGCTTCGGCACGGTGTCGGGCATCGACGGGCTGCTCATGGCGCTCCAGCGGCGCGTGGATCCCAACGACCCGGACCAGGGCGTCATGACCGTCGCCGGAAATTCCTTCGCGGCGCAACTGCCGCCGGGAGCGGAGCTGACCGTGCGCACCATCGTGCCGACGGCGCCGACCCTGACCAGCGCCCCGACCCAGCCCATCATCATCACCGGCCAGGCCGGCACGGCGGCGGGCGGGACGGGCCTCAAGCAGGAGGCCGTGGTGATCGACGCCTCCAGCCTGCCGCCGGGCACCGTGATCCAGTTGCAGGACATCGAGTTCGCGGCCATCGTCGGCGCCGTGCGCGTCACCGGCGGCAGCGGGTCGCAGAACCTGATCGCCGACGGCTCCGCCCAGTACATCGTGCTGGGCGCCGACGACGACACGCTGCACGGCGGCGGCGGCGACGACTTCATCGGGTCGGAGGAGGGCGACGACGTGCTCTTCGGCGACGACGGCCTGGACACCGTCACCGGCGGCGTGGGCAACGACATGCTGTACGGCAACCGGCAGAGCGACGTGCTGTACGGCAACCAGGGGACGGACCGGCTGTTCGGCGGCCAGGACATGGACACCCTGTTCGGCGGCCGCGACGGCGACGCCCTGTACGGCAACCTCGGCAACGACGCGCTGTACGGCAACAATGGGACGGATTGGCTGTTCGGCGGGCAGGGTGACGACGGCCTGTTCGGCGGCCAGGGCGGCGACGCGCTGTTTGGCAACCTGGGGGCCGACGCGCTGTTCGGCAACGTCGGCGACGACACGCTGCTGGGCAATGCCGGGCGGGACACGCTGTCGGGCGGCGACGGGGCGGACGTCTTCCGGATCGACCAGCCGGCCGACGGCGGCGACACCATCTCCGACTTCCAGGCCGGCGTCGACAAGATCGCCGTGGTCGGCCCGAATTTCGGGTCGATCCCGGCAGGCCTGCTGACGGCCTCCCACTTCGCGCTCGACAACCCGGCGACGGCGAACGCCCAGTTCGTGTTCAGCACGCGCACCGGGGTGCTGTCCTTCGACGCCGACGGTTCGGGCGCGGGGGCGGCCGTGACCATCGCCACGCTGAACGTGCGGATGTTGAGCGCGTCGGACATCGTGGTGCTCGCCGGGCCGTAGCGCGGCGGCGGGCGCTTACAGGTTCCGAATCGGAATCCCCGGCAGTTCCCCCGCCGGGGTGAAGCCGAAGACGCGGCCGTAGAAGTACAGCTCGCCTTCCAGCGCGGCGACGATGCTCTCGGCCTTGCGGAAGCCGTGGCGTTCGGTGGGGAAGGTCACGTAGGCGACGGGCAGGCCCTTGGCATCGATGGCCTCGACCATGCGCTCGGCTTGGTTGGGCGGCACCACCTTGTCCTCCAGTCCCTGGAAGAACGCCATCGGCACGGACAGGCGATCCACGAAGTGGATGGGCGAGCGCGCCTCGTACAGGTCCTTGCGGGCGGGATAGGGGCCGACGAGGCTGTCCAGATAGCGCGCCTCGAACTTGTGGGTGTCGGTCGCCAGCGCCTCCAGGTCGCTGATGCCGTAATGGCTGGCGCCGGCGCGGAAGGTGTCGTGGAAGGTCACGGCGCACAGCGTGGTGTAGCCGCCGGCACTGCTGCCGGTGATGACCAGCCGCGCCGGGTCGGCCAGCCCCTGGCCGGCGAGGTGCTTGGCGGCGGCGACGCAGTCCTCCACGTCCACCACGCCCCATTGGCCCTTCAGCGCGTCGCGGTAGGCGCGGCCATAGCCGGTGCTGCCGCGGTAGTTGACGTCCACCACGGCGAAGCCGCGGCTGGTCCAGTACTGGATCTTCGCCGAATAGACCGCCGCCGTGGCCGAGGTCGGGCCGCCGTGGCCGCGCACGATCAGCGGCGGCCTCTCCCCGTCCGGCGCCCGTGCGTCGGCGTTGGCGGGCGGGTAGTAGAAGGCGTGCGCGATGGCGCCGCCACTGGTCGGGAACCGGATCGGCGTGGGCGAGGAGACGTACGCCGGGTCCGGCGGCGTCGCCATGCCGCGCTTCACCACCTGCGGCTCCCGGTTCTCGAGGTCCAGCGTGACCACCGCACCGGGCTCGGCCGGACCGGCGGCGATGCAGGCCAGCGTGCGCCCCTGCACCGACAGGTCGCCGACGCGGGTGTACCCCGGCAGCTCGACCGGCGTCAGGCGGCCGTCCTCTGTGTCCACCAGCCCCAGGAACCACAGCCCGTCGCAGGTGTACGCGCAGGCCAGCGTGCGGGCGTCCACCGCCACCACGTCGGCCTCGCCGAACACCCACATGGGGCGGGCGAACTCGGCCTCCACGGGCAGAACGGCGCGGGAGGCGGCGCCGTCCCAGACGTACAGGTTCCACCAGCCGCTGCGGTCGGACACATACGCCAGCCGCCCATCCGCCAGCCACAC
Source organism: Azospirillum sp. (assembly GCA_035629155.1). Lineage (GTDB taxonomy): Bacteria > Pseudomonadota > Alphaproteobacteria > Azospirillales > Azospirillaceae > Azospirillum. The sequence goes on from DASPIO010000295.1 coordinate 12,859, forward strand.
GGGCTGCACCACCGACTCCTCCGCCCCGCCGGCCACGCGCACGGGGGCGGCCGGAAGGCCGGCGGCGTCAAGACCGGCAACCCACAGCTCCGTGCCGTCCCAGGGCATGTTGGGGTGGTTCCAACTCACCCAGGCCAGCCGCGTCCCGTCGGCGCTGACGCGCGGGGAGGCGTAGAAGTCGGCGCCTTGCGCCAGCACCGTGCCGCCGTCGGACGGGCCGCCATCGGACGGGCCGCCATCCAGCGGCAGCGCCACCAGCGTGTTCTCCGGCTCGGCGTGGCCGTCGCCTTCCGCATGGCGCTCCCGCACGGCCAGGACGCGGCGGCGCGGCGCGTCGAAGGACAGGTCGGCGAAGCGGTCCCGCCCCGCGACGCTCAGCGCCAGCGGCGCGCCACCGTCGGGCGACACGCGGTACACCGCCTGGTCGGCGGCGTTGCAGAACACCAGCGCCCCGTCCAGCGGCAGCAGGTCGCCGCCGCCGTACTCGTGCACGCGGGTGCGCACGTCCCAGCCGGGACCGAGCAGGTCGGCGGTGCCACCGTCCGCCGCGCGGCGCACGGGCACCGTCCGGCCGCCCTCCGACGGGCGCGACTCCAGCCAGCACACGGAGCCGCCCGCCAGCCAGGGGGAGCGCAGGCCGACGCCGGTGTCGGTGAGGCTGCGCGCGCTGACCGGCGACGGCCACGCGCCGTAGGGAACGGTGCTCTTCGTGGGCATCATGTGCGTTCGGGCTACTTGCGCTCGGGTTCAGGGGGAGCGGGCGTGTCCCCGCCGGTCTCGTTGGCGGCGTTGCCGATCAGCCCGGCCTCCCGGTAGTAACGCTCGGCGCCCGGGTGCAGCGGCACGGAAATGGAGGCCACCGCCTTCGCCGGGTCGAGTCCGCGCCCGCGCGGGTGGCCGTCGGCCAGCAGGCGGCGCGTCGTGTCGTTCCACAGCGCCCGCGTGATGGCGAACACCAGATCGTCCTCGCGGTCGGCGCGGATCAGGAACTCCGCCCCCACGCTCAGCACGCGCGTCGCCGGCACCCAGGGGTAGGTGTCGGCGGGGATGGTGGTGTCGATGAAGAAACGCTCCGCCTTGCGCAGCGCGTCGGCCGGCGGCCCTTCGATGGGCAGCAGGCGGATGGGGATCTTGCTGGCCACATCGCCGACCGCCGCCACCGGATAGCCGCCGACGATGCAGAAGGCGTCCACCTCGCCACGCAGCAGCCGGTCGGCGCCGGTGCCGGGCTTGAGGTAGCGGGGCTGCAGATCGCTTTCCTTCAGGCCGTAGGCGGCCAGGATCACGCGCACGTCCACCAGCGTGCCCGACCCCTCCTCCCCCACCGAGACCACCTTGCCCTTCAGGTCGGGGACGGTGTGGATGTCGCTGTCGGCACGCACGACGATGTGCACGGCCTCCGTGTAGAGCGTGCCGATGCTGCGCAGCGCCTCGAAGGGCTGTTTGCCGGCGTAGGTGCCGGTGCCGGTGTAGGCCCAGTACGCCACGTCCGCCTGCGCCAGCGCGGCGTCGGCGCCGTTGACGCGCAGCAGGTCGATGTTCTCGACCGAGCCGATGGTCGCCTGCGCCACGGCGATCAGCCCCGGCACGCCGCAGCTTCCGCCCTTCTCGCACGGGCGCGAGCCCGGCGGGTTGGAGATGGCGTTGGCGATCAGCCCACCGATGGGAAAGTAGGTGCCGCCCGTGGTGCCGGTGGCGATGCGGAAGAACTTCAGGTCCTGCGCCGGCAAGCGCCCGGACGCGGCGCACAGCGCCAGCCCCGCCGCACCGGCCAGCACGTGGCGGCGCGACACGCCCCAACCGATACCCCGACCGATGGAGACACGTGGCGTGTGGGCGGGTGCGCGCTTCACCGGCGGTCCAATCCTGAGTTTGGCGGTCGTAAGGGAAACGGCGACGTTTGGGAAGACGTGCCCCGGCAACCCGCCTTTTTCAAGGCGCCAGACCGCTAAAACAGCCTCACCAGTGCCAGAACGCCGGCGAGTGCTACCGCACCGCCACACATCCGCACCGCCCGCATGGACGCCGCCTGCCCCAGCACCGCCACCAGCCCCACCCCGGCGGCGGTCAGCAGCAGCACCGACGCCGCGAATCCCACCCAGAACAGCGCCCCGCCCGCCTGCACGTAGCCGTGGAACACCGCCGCCACCGCGGCCACGAGGATGGCCACCGCCAGCGGCGCCCGCAGCCCCATCGCCACCAGCGCACCCAGCACCATCAGGGACCCCGCCAGCCCCTCCGCCGCGAAGGGCAGGCGCAGGCCGAAATGCGCCGCCGCCCCGGCGGCCAGTGCCGCGGTGAGGGCCGCCGCCGGTGCCTGCCACACGGCGGCGCTGCCGTTCTGCCCGGCCCACAGGCCGATGGCGGCCAGGCCCAGCAGGTGCTCCAGCACGCCGATGGGGCCGAGGAAGCCGGTGGCGAACGGGGTGCCGGTGAGCAGCGTGCGCGCCTCGGCCGGCAGGGCCGTGAGCATCAGCAGAACCGCGATGGGCAGAACCACAATGGGAAGCGGACGAATGGTCATGCTTCCGGTATAGCGGCGGCCGGGGTGCTTAGGGAAGGGACACCCGTCAGCGCCCCAGCCGGTCCAGCTCGTACTGGCGGTTCATCAGGTCGCGCTGCTGGAGCGGGTCGAGCCGGCCGAGCGCATCCTGGTTCCGCAGGCGGTCGACGTCCGTCTGCATCTGGTTGCGCTTGAGCTGGTTGATCATCGCGTCGGTGTTCGGCATCGGCAGCGGAGTCGCCTGCGGCATGCCGGAGCCGGGCGGCGGGAAGAGCAGGTCCGGCGGCGTCGAACTGCCGCGCCGGCGGGCTGGCGGCGGGGTGGGCCGCTGCGCCGGGGGCGTGGGCTGGGCGGCCGGTGGTTGCGCGGCGGGAGGTTGCGCGGCGGGAGGTTGCGCGGGGGCGGGACGCGACTCGGCCGTGGCGGCGGGGACGTAGGTCTGCGTGCGCACGCCCTTGGGCAGCGGCGTGGCGGCGGTGGCGGGCGTGTCGTCCCGCACCTCGGGGCCGGCACAGGCGGCGAGGCCGAGCGCGAGCGCGGCCATGACGATCGTCTTCATCTCATCAATGTCGGCGCCCGGCGCGGGCGGGACAACCACGCACGCGCGAAGCACCCCTTTCGGAATTGCCGAGCCCGCGCTTGGGACTCCACAGGGACCGATTCCGCGCCTATCATGTTCCTGAATTGTTCTCATGCCAAGGAGATGAACCGGCATGGCGCGGCGGATCCTGTCGCTCTGGCTGCCCCGTCTGACCACCGACGCCTGGACGCGCCGGCGGCCGGAGGACGGCGCGCGCCCGGTCGCCGCCGTGCTGGCCGAACGCGGGCGGCAGGTGGTGGCCGCCGTCAACCGGGTGGCCGGACTGGCCGGCGTGCGGCCGGGGCAGACGCTGGCCGACGCCCGCGCCATCGAGCCGGGCCTGATCGCCTTCGACGCCGACCCGGTGGCGGACGCCCGCCTCCTGGAGCGGATCGCGTCCTGGGCGTTGCGCTACACGCCCTGGACGGCAGCCGACGGACCGGACGGAGTCGTGCTGGACATCACCGGCTGTGCCCACCTGTTCGGCGGCGAGCACGGGCTGCTGGCCGACCTGCACGGGCGGTTGGTGCGCGCCGGGTTCGAGTTGCGCGCGGCGATCGCCGGCACGCCGGCCGCGGCGTGGGGGGTGGCCAGAGCCCTCTCTCCGCCCCGGGGAGAGAGGGTGATCGTCCCCCCCAACCGCCAGCGGGAGGCGCTCGATCCCCTCCCCGTCGCGGCCCTCCGCCTGCCGCCCGCCATCGTGGACGAGTTGTCCGCCGTGGGGCTGCGGCGCATCGGCGACCTGCACGCCATCCCCCGCGCCACGCTGACCGCCCGCTTCGGGCCGGAGCCGGCGCGGCGGCTCGACCAGGCGCTGGGGCGGCTGGACGAACCGGTGTCGCCGCACCGGCCCGTCGCCCCGCACGCCGCGCGCCTTGCCTTCGCCGAAGCGATCTCGACGCCCGACGACATCGCCCGCGCCGTGCGCCGCCTGCTGGACGAGCTGTGCCGCGGCCTGTCCGGCGCGCAGGAAGGGGCCCGGCGGCTGGAACTGGCCGCGCACCGCATCGACCAGAAACCGGACGACGCGCCGCAGACCATCGCCATCGGCACCAGCCGGCCGACCCGCGACCCGGCCGCGCTGATGCGCCTGTTCGCCGAGACGCTGGAGCGCATCGAACCCGGCCCCGGCATCGAGGTGATGACGCTCTCCGCCCCGGTGGCCGGCCCGCTGGGCGCCATGCAGACCGGGCTGGACGGGAACGGCGACGACACCGCGCTGGGCGAGTTGGTCGACCGGCTGGGCAACCGGCTGGGCGACGGCGCCGTGCTGCGCCTCGTGCCACGGCAGAGCTGGCTGCCGGAGCGCGCGGTGGCCGCCGCCCCGGCGCTCGATGCCCCCATTCCGCCCGCACCCGTCCCACCCCTTCCCTGGCCGGCGGACCGCCCGCGCCCGGTGCGCCTGCTGGCGCCGCCGGAGCCGGTGGAGGTGGTGGCCCCGGTCCCCGACGACCCGCCGATGCTGTTCCGCTGGCGCGGCGCCGTGCACCGCGTGCGCTGGGCCGACGGGCCGGAGCGGCTGTGCCCGGAATGGTGGAGGAGAGAGGGAGAGCCGCGCGACTACTACCGCGTCGAGGACATGGACGGCAGCCGCTTCTGGCTGTTCCGCCTCGGCCTCTACCAGCCCGGCGTCAAGGCGCGCTGGTTCGTGCACGGGTTCTTCGGGTGAGGCCGCGCGATGACCCGTTACGCCGAACTCCAGGTCACCACCAACTTCACCTTCCTCGAAGGCGCCTCGCACCCGGACGAGCTGGCGCTGACGGCGGCATCGCTCGGGCACGCGGCCATCGCGGTCACCGACCGCAACTCGCTGGCCGGCGTGGTGCGGATGCACGTGGCGGCGAAGCAGCACCGGTTGCGCCTCGTGGTCGGCTGCCGCCTCGACCTCACCGACGCCGGCAGCCTGCTGGCCTACCCGACCGATCGGGCGGCGTACGGCCGACTGTCGCACCTGCTCACCATCGGCAAGCGCCGCGCGCCCAAGGGGGCCTGCTTCATCGGCCGCGACGACGTTCTGGAGCACGCGGACGGCATGCTGTTCGCCGTGCTGCCGCCCGACCAGCGCCGCGACGGCGCCTTCCCGGCGGAACTGCGGCGCTGGCGGGCCGAACTGGGGCGCAGCCTGTATCTCGCGGCCAGCCACCGCTACCGCGGCGACGATGTGGCGCGGCTGGCGTGGCTGAAGGAGGTGGCGGACGCGGCGCGCGTGCCGCTGGTCGCCACCAACGACGTGCATTACCACTCCCCGGCCCGGCGCGCGCTGGCCGACGTGCTGACCTGCATCCGCACCCACGCGACCATCGACGAGGCCGGCTGGCGCCTGGCCGCCAACGCCGAGCGGCACCTGAAGGCCGCCGCCGAGATGGCGCGCCTGTTCCGCCCCGCTCCCGAGGCGGTGGAGCGCACGCTGGAGATCGCCGAGGCCTGCCGCTTCTCGCTGGACGAGCTGCGCTACGAATACCCGGACGAGACCACCACCGGCGGCCGCACGCCGCAGGAGGAGCTGGCGCGCCTGAGCTGGGAGGGGGCGGCCACGCGCTATCCGGACGGCGTGCCGGAGAAGGTGGTCAGGGGCGTGGAGCACGAGCTGGATCTGATCGGGCAGCTCAAGTATGCGCCGTACTTCCTGACGGTGCACGACATCGTCCGCTTCGCGCGCTCGCGGGGCATTCTGTGCCAGGGGCGCGGGTCGGCGGCCAACTCGGCGGTGTGCTACTGCCTGGGCATCACCGAGGTCGACCCCACCATGACCGACCTGCTGTTCGAGCGCTTCGTCTCGACCGAGCGCGACGAGCCGCCGGACATCGACGTGGACTTCGAGCACGAGCGGCGCGAGGAGGTGATCCAGTACATCTATGGCAAGTACGGGCGCGACCGCGCCGGGCTGACGGCCACCGTCATCTGCTTCCGCTCGCGCGCGGCGATCCGCGAGGTGGGCAAGGCCATGGGCCTGTCGGCCGACGTGGTCGGGCGGCTGGCCGGCTCGATCTGGGGCTGGAGCCGCGAGGCGGTGGACGACGAGCGCGTGCGCCAGCACGGGCTGGACCCCGCCGACCCGCGCCTGCGCCTGACGCTGGACCTCGCGCGCGAGCTGATCGGCTTCCCGCGCCACCTGTCGCAGCACGTCGGCGGGTTCGTCATCACGCGCGGGCCGCTCTACGAACTCACCCCCGTCCTGAACGCCGCCATGGAGGACCGCACCACCATCGAGTGGGACAAGGACGACATCGACGCGCTGCGCATCCTGAAGGTCGATGTGCTGGCGTTGGGCATGCTGAGCTGCATGCGCCGCTCCTTCGAGCTGCTGGAGGAGCATTACGGGCAGGAGCTGACGCTCGCCACCGTGCCGAAGGAGGATCCGGGGGTCTACGAGATGCTGTGCCGCGCCGACAGCATCGGCGTGTTCCAGGTGGAGAGCCGGGCGCAGATGTCCATGCTGCCGCGCCTGAAGCCCAAATGCTTCTACGACCTGGTGGTGGAGGTCGCCATCGTCCGCCCCGGCCCGATCCAGGGCGACATGGTGCACCCGTATCTCCGCCGCCGCCAGGGCAAGGAGCCGGTGGAGTACCCCTCCAAGGATCTCGAGGACGTGCTGAGCAAGACCTACGGCGTGCCGCTGTTCCAGGAGCAGGCGATGAAGATCGCCATGGTCGGCGCCGGCTTCACCGGGGCCGAGGCCGACCAGTTGCGCCGCTCCATGGCCGCCTTCCGGCGCACCGGGCGCATCGCGCAGTTCCGCGACACGTTCATCGCCGGCATGGCCGCCAACGGCTACAGCCCCGACTTCGCCGAGCGCTGCTTCAAGCAGATCGAGGGCTTCGGCGAGTACGGCTTCCCGGAAAGCCACGCGGCGAGCTTCGCGCTGCTGGTCTACGCCTCGGCCTGGGTGAAGAGGTGGTACCCGGACGTCTTCGCCTGCGCGCTTCTGAACAGCCAGCCCATGGGCTTCTACGCCCCGGCGCAGATCGTCCGCGACGCGCGCGAGCACGGCGTGACCGTGCTGCCCCCGGACGTGAACCTGTCGGAGTGGGATTGCACCTTGATATCCCCGCCCCCGCCGGAGGAGGGAGGGGGCAACGGCCTGCCCGAGGATCCACGCGTAGGTTGGGTTGAGCCGCAGGCGAAAACCCAACGTGTTCGCGGTACCGACGGTGTTGGGTTTTCGGCTTTGGCCTCAACCCAACCTACGGGCTCACCCGCCGGAGGCGGGGGAGGGCATAAGCATAAAATGGCCCTGCGCCTCGGTCTGCGGATCATCAGCGGCTTCCGCGTGGAGGATGCGGAAGCGCTGGTGATCGCGCGCGGCGCCGGCTACCGCGACCCGCACGACGTGTGGCGGCGCGCACGGCTGCCGGTGGCGGCGCTGGAACGGCTGGCCAAGGCGGACGCCTTCCGCTCCATGGGCCTGGACCGGCGGGCGGCGCTGTGGGCCATCAAGGCGCTGGGGGCGGACGTGCTGCCGCTGTTCGCCGCACTCGACGGCAACGCGCAGAGCGAGCCGGAGGTCGCCCTGCCCGACATGGCGATGGGCGAGCATGTGGTGATGGACTACGCCAGCCTGACGCTGTCCTTGAAGATGCACCCGCTCTCCCTGCTGCGCGACGCGCTGGCCGGCATGGCGACGGCCGCCGCGGTCAACGCCGCACCCGCCGGCAGGCGGCTGACCACCGCCGGGCTGGTGCTGGTGCGCCAGCGGCCGGGCAGCGCGGCCGGCGTCATCTTCGTGACGCTGGAGGACGAGACCGGCATCGCCAACCTCGTCGTCATGCCGCCGGTGTTCGAGCGCTTCCGCAAGGAGGTCATGGGGGCCCGCCTGCTCGCCGCGACGGGCCGGGTGGAGCGCGAGGAGATGGTGGTGCACCTCAAGGTCGACCGCCTCGTCGACCTCACCCACCTCTTGGCCGAACTGACCGCCGACCGGCCGCGCGGCGGGCCGGCGCCGGGCGTGTTCCCGAAGGGGAGGAATTTCCATTGACGGAATCCTGAACGGGACAATGAGGCGTAGGTTGGGTTGATGCGAAGCCGAAAACCCAACGCCGGCACGCACACGAAATCCCTCCCTTGCCATTGCGGGGGAGGGGTTTTCATGCCACCATCCATACGCATCCGTATGGAACGCGTATGGGAGGCGGGGCATGGCAGACGATCTCGTTTCGGTGTCGATCGACGGCGCGGTGGCGGTGGTGACGCTGAACCGGCCGAAGGCCCGCAACGCCCTGAACGTGGCGTTGACCGACGCGCTGGCGGCGGCGCTCGACCGGCTGGAGGCGGACGCGGGCGTCAAGGCCATCGTGCTGACCGGGGCGGGCGACCACTTCGCCGCCGGAGCGGACGTGAAGGAAATGCTGCCGATGACCGCGCACGACGTGCTGGCGGCGGACTTCGCCGGCTGCTGCACGCGGCTGGCGGCGGTGCGCACGCCGGTGGTCGCGGCGGTGAGGGGCTACGCGCTGGGCGGCGGCTGCGAGCTGGTGGAGATGTGCGACGTGGTGGTGGCGGCGGAATCGGCGCGCTTCGGCCATCCCGAGGCGGGCGTCGGCACCATGCCCGGCGCCGGCGGCACGCAGCGGTTGCCGCGCAGCATCGGCAAGCACAAGGCCATGGACCTGCTGCTCACCGGCCGCCTGATGACCGCCGGGGAGGCGGAGCGCGCCGGCCTCGTCTCCCGCGTCGTGCCGGATGAGCGGCTGATGGAGGAGGCTCTGGACGTCGCCCGGCGCATCGCCTCGCTGTCCGCCCCGGTGGTGCGGCTGATCAAGGAGTCGGTGAACCACGCCTTCCGCGGCTCGCTGCCCGACGGACTGGCGTTCGAGCGGCGGCTGTTCCACCTGACCTTCGCCACCGAGGACCGGCGCGAGGGCATGGCCGCCTTCGTCGAGAAGCGCCCGCCCGACTTCAAGGACCGCTGATTCAGGGACCGTTGATTTAGGGACCGCTGGCGGTCACGGCAGGTCCGCCACCTCACGCCCGCGGCCGTTGTCGCGCATGAACTGCACCACCTCCGGCCGGCGCAGGCCGACGTACCGGTGGCGCTCACGCACCGCCGCCACCAGTTCGCCGTCGCGGCCGAGCAGCGCGTCGGCGAGTTCGATCATGCGCAGGTTGGGCCACGTCTTCTCGCGGATGGCGGCCACCGCGGCCACGGCGTCGGCGGCCGGGCGGTCGGGCCGGGCCTGGGCCAGCAGCATGGTCAGCGCCGCCGTGGAGCGCGAGATCCCCATGTGGCAGTGCACCAGCAGGTGCCGGCAGGTCTCCGGCTCTGCCATCAGGTCGCGGCCCAGGTCCAGTACCGCCTCCACATGCTCGCGCTGCGGCAGCAGCATTCCTTCGGTCGGGTCGATGATGTCGTGGAAGCGCAACTCCAGGCGCTCGTGCTCGCCGTAGCGGCCGAAGGCCTCCAGTTCGGGGTGGTCGGGGTCGAGGATCGACAGAACGTGGCTGACCCCGACGTCGCAATGTCCGGGCAACTCTTCGATGCCGCAGACGGTGACGGCGAAGGGGACGAAAGACCGCGGCATGGGACAGGGACTCCGTTCGGGATGCGTCTTGCGAGACATAGCGCGCGAATGAAGGCAACCCAACCCCGCCGGATGATCAAGTCGGGAAATCCCGAGGGCCTGGAAATCACCCCGGCCCCACCCCACGGTCAAGGTAAGGATGCACGGTCGGAAGGAGTTGGGATGACGCACGTCCTGCTGCTCGGCGCCGGCAAGATCGGCAGCATGATCTGCCACCTGCTGCACGCGACCGGCGAGTACACCGTCACCGTCGCCGACCGCGACGAGGCGAACCTGCGCCAGATGGCGCACGACGAGGCCAGCCTGCGCCCCCTCGACGTCGCCGACCCGGCGGCGCTGCACGCCGCCATGAAGGGCCACGACATGGTGGTCTCGGCCCTGCCCTACTATCTCAACGCCGCGGTGGCGGAGGCGGCGCGCGACACCGGCACCCACTACTTCGACCTGACCGAGGACGTGGCGACCACCCGGCGCGTGCGCGCGATATCGGAAGGGGCGGACAGCGCCTTCGTGCCGCAGTGCGGGCTGGCGCCGGGCTTCGTGTCCATCGCCGCCTACGACCTCGCCAAGCGGTTCGACCGTCTGCGCGACGTCTACATGCGGGTGGGGGCGCTGCCGATCTACCCGTCCAACGCGCTGAAGTACAACCTGACCTGGAGCACCGACGGGCTGATCAACGAATACTGCAACCCGTGCGAGGCGATTCACGAGGGGAAAACGCACGAGGCGCTGCCGCTCCAGGGGCTGGAGACCTTCTCGCTGGACGGCATCGCGTACGAGGCGTTCAACACCTCGGGCGGGCTGGGCACGCTGTGCGACACGCTGGCCGGGCGGGTGGCGAACCTGAACTACAAGACCGTGCGCTACCCCGGCCACCGCGATCACGTGAAGTTCCTGGCCCAGGACCTGCGCCTGTGCGAGCGCCGCGCCCTGTTCAAGGACGTGCTGGAACACGCCGTGCCGGTGACCAAGCAGGACGTGGTGCTGGTCTTCGTCACCGTGAGCGGCCAGCAGGACGGCCGGCTGACGCAGGAGACCTTCGCCAAGAAGGTCTACAACGCCAGCGTCGGCGGCAAGCTGTGGAGCGCCATCCAGATCACCACGGCGGCCGGCGTGTGCGCCATGGTCGACCTGCTGCGCGCC
>DASPIO010000296.1:0-2246 GCA_035629155.1 Azospirillum sp.
CCTGGACACCTGCCTCGCCGTCATGCAGGTGCTGTACGAGGGTCTGGCCGATTCCAAGTACCGCCCCTGCCCGCTGCTGGTGAAGTACGTCGAGGCCGGCTGGGTCGGCCGCAAGGTCGGCCGCGGCTTCTACGACTACTCGAAGACCCCGCCGGTGCCCACCCGGTGACGCTGGCCCGCTGATCCGCGCGGCACGGCCGAAGTGAAGCGAATCCGCCCCGGACGACCAGGGCGGGTTCGCCGTTTCCGGAACCCGGGCCGCCGCTGGGGTGTTCGCTGCGCACACGCCCAACGCGCATCCGGAGGCATTCCCCATGCGGCGCACCCTCGCCTTCCTTTCGCTTGCCGCGCTGTGCGCGGCCCCCGCTTTCGCCCAGCAGACGACGCTCGACCGGCAGGACCAGAACTTCCTGAACGAGGCGGCGATCCTCAACCTGTCGGAGCTTCAGATGGCGAAGCTGGCGCAGGAGCGCGCCGACACGCCGGAACTCAAGCGCTTCGTCGACCGTCTCATCCAGGACCACGGCAAGGCGATGGAACGCCTGCAGGGCACCGCGCAGGGGCTGGACTTCCGCCTGCCGCAGGAGGTGGACGCGCCGACCAAAGCGCGCATCGAGGATATCGCCAATGCCGGCGGGGCCTTCGACCGCCGCTTCATGGCCGAGCAAGAGGACGCCCATGCCCGCGCCATCAAGCTGTTCGAGGCGCAGGTCCAGTCCGGCGGCCATCCGGCGGTAAGGCAGTACGCCGAAGCCGTTTTGCCCGACCTGCGCGCGCACCTGGAGGCGGCCCGCTCCCTGGCCGACCTGCTGGCGCAGGGTCCACAGACGCAGGCCCCGGGCTACGGCACGTCGCAGCCCCCCGCCGGGCCGGACGGCACGGGAACGGCCGATCCCGCGAAGCCTTGAAAGCCCTCCCCCGCCCGAGGCGAGGGAGGGGTATTTCCTAAGCCTCGTCGGACTTCTCGTACTCGTGCGCCTCGACCTTCGCGGCCTCGTGGGCACAGTCCAGCGCGGACAGCGTGTACGCCAGCGCAATCTGCGCGTGGTGCGCGGAATGGTGCGCGTCCTTCAGCTTGTGCTTGGCCGCCTTGCGGTGGTGGATGATCGCCTTTTCCAGCTGGTCGATGGCGTTGACGTGGATCTGCACGTGCGGGTGGGCGTCGGTCATACTGTCGTATTCCTTACGGGACAGGGCTTTTCTGCCAGAACGGCTTGCTTATGTCGCAGCATGCTCGACCATGCCGGCTCCATAGGGAAGTATATTCCCTCCGCAATTGAACGTCCGCCCGGACCGGGAGTCCACGGGGCGCGTCGCCGCACCCGCCCGCCGCGATGGGTCACCCGCCCGTCTTCACCACGCCGCCACGGGCGCGCGCCGGGCCACCGCGGTTGATCAGCTTGCGCAGGAACGCCACCATCTCCGGCGAATCCCACTCCGCCGCCCCTTCCAGGCGGCCGAGCTGGCGGCCGTCGCCGTCGATCAGCAGGGTCGTCGGCAGGCCACGCGGCTTGAGCGCACTCATGCTGGCGCTGGGCGCATCCAGGTACATCGCCAGGTTCTGCACGCCAAGTTTCCTGAGGAACGGCTCCACCGTGTCGCGCCCGCCGCGGTCCACCGACAGCGCCACCACCTCGAACCCCGGCCCACCCAGTATCCCTTGCAGCCGGTCGAGCGACGGCATCTCCTTGATGCAGGGGCCGCACCACGTGGCCCACAGGTTCAGCAGCACGACGCGCCCGGCGAAATCCTTGATCTCCGTGCGGCGGCCCTCGCCATCCACGAACGAAAAGGCGGGCAGCGCCTCCGGCTCGCCCGTCTTGAACCGCTCCGGCCCGGCCGCCGGGATCGGCGCCGAACTCATGGCCGACGGGTCGACGACGACCGGCCGCCCGGTCATGGCGTCCACCGCAACCCAGCTTGCGACAACGAGCACCACACAAAAGATTGCGGCTGCCGCGAAAGTCCGCATACTCACCGCCTCGTACCCTCCCCCCATTCAAGCGTCCCGGTCATCCATGAGCGCCGATCAGCCCAAGCCGTCCACCACTTCCTCCGGGGCACCCGCCGCCAGCCAGATGTGGGGCGGCCGTTTCGCCCGCGGCCCGGCCGCCATCATGGAGAAGATCAACGCCTCCATCGGCTTCGACAAGCGTCTGGCCGACCAGGACATCGCCGGCTCCAAGGCGCACGCCGCCATGCTGGCCGCCCAGGGCATCATCGCACAATCCGACGCCGACGCCATC
>DASPIO010000297.1:0-3595 GCA_035629155.1 Azospirillum sp.
AGGTCTGTCGCACCGACGTGATGAATTGCTGCAAGCGGCTGGGAGCCATGGTCAGCTGGCGATCGTCGCCATCGCCGACCAGCGATTCGGCAAACGCCTGTTCCCACTCGGGCGACAGCGTGATGAGCGGGATGAAGCCCAATTCGTTCACGCAGGATTCGCAAATCTGGCGCGCCAGCCGGGTGCGGACGTGCTCGGTGATCTGCGTGATGCTGCGGGTCTGACTCGCCGCCTCGGAGATGCCCTCGAGGATGGTGGGAAGATCGCGGATCGAAATGCGTTCCGCAAGCAGGTTCTGCAGAACGCGCTGCAGCCCGCCCACCGTGATCTGCTGCGGGATGACGTCGCCCACCAGCTTCTGGTGGTCCTTGTCCATCTCGTCCAGCAGCTTCTGCGTCTCCGTGAAGGAGAGCAGTTCGGGCATGTTGTCCTTGATCAGCTCGGTCAGGTGCGTGGTGACGACGGTGGATGGGTCGACCACCGTGTAGCCCTTGAACAGCGCCTCCTCGCGGTAGCCCGGCTCGATCCAGATGGCCGGCAGGCCGAAGGTCGGCTCGGTGGTCTGCTCGCCCGGCAGGCTCATGGCCTCGCCGCGCGGGTCCATGACCAGCAGCATGTTCGGGCGGATGTCGCCGCGCCCCGCCTCGATCTCCTTGATGCGGATGATGTAGGTGTTGGGCGGAAGCTGCAGGTTGTCCTGGATGCGCACCGCCGGCATGACGAATCCGACCTCGCCGGCGATCTGCCGGCGCAGTCCCTTGATCTGGTCGGTCAGGCGGTGGCTGCCGGCCTGCGGCTGGTTGATCAGAGACAGCAGGCCGTAGCCCAACTCCAGCCGGATGAGGTCGATGGCGAGCGCCGTGGAGATCGGCTCGTCCGCAACCGGCGCGCCGGGTGCGCCGGGCATGCCGCCGCCCGCCTCCTCGGCGGCCGCCTCCGCCTCCTCGGCCTCCTTCTTGGCCTGCATGCGCGGCACGTACCACGCGGCGGCACCCACCGCCACCACCACCGGGGCCAGGGTGAAGAACGGCATGCCCGGCATGATCGCCAGCACGCCGATAGCGCCCGCCGACAGGGCCAGCGCGGCGGAATGGCCGGTGAGCTGGCCGACCACCGCCTTGTCCGTGGAACCGCCGGCGCCGGCCTTCGACACCAGGAAGCCGGCAGAGATGGAGATGACCAGCGCCGGGATCTGCGACACCAGGCCGTCGCCGATGGTCAGCTTGGTGAAGGTGTCCAGCGCTTGAAGGACCGGCATGTCGTGGCGCAGCACCGCCAGCGACACGCCGCCGATGACGTTGATGAACATGATCATCAGGCCGGCGACGGCGTCGCCCTTCACGAACTTCGACGCACCGTCCATGGAACCGAAGAAGGCGCTTTCGTCCTCCAGCTCCTTGCGCCGCGCGCGGGCCGTGGCCTCGTCGATCATGCCGGCCGACAGGTCGGCGTCGATGGCCATCTGCTTGCCGGGCATGGCGTCCAGGGTGAAGCGCGCGGCCACCTCCGCGATGCGGCCCGAACCGGCGGTGATGACCTTGAAGTTCACGATCGTCAGGATGCCGTAGACGATCACGCCGATGATGAAGTCGCCGCCCATCACGAAGCTGGCGAAGGCCTGGATGACCTGGCCGGCGGCGTCCGTTCCCTCGTGCCCGTGCTGCAGGATGAGGCGCGTCGACGCCATGTTCAGCGACAGGCGCAACAGCGTGGTGAGCAGAAGGATGGTCGGATAGGACGACAGGTCGAGCGGCTTGGCGATGAACAGCACGACCATCAGGATCAACACCGACACGGTGATGTTGACGGCCAGCATCATGTCCAGCATCAGCGACGGCAGCGGCATGATCAGGCCGACGACGATCAGCATGATGCCGGCCGCCATGGCGACGTCGCCGCGCTTCAGCGACGCCTTCGCCACCTGCAGCATGTCGTTGAAGGCGGCCATGTTGCCGCCGCCTCCGCCGCCGTTGCCTTCCGGTCCCGTGTGTTCGGTGAGCGCCATGGCCGTCGCGACCGTCCCTCAGTCCGTTACGCGCCGGCCGGCTGCGGCACCGCCCGGTCCTCCGACCCCGGCGGGGGCACGGGAACGCCTTCCTCGTTGTACTGCTTCAGCTTGTTGCGCAGCGTGCGGATCGAGATGCCCAGGATGTTCGCCGCGTGCGTGCGGTTGCCCAGGCAGTGCGACAGCGTGCCGATGATCAGGTCGCGCTCGACGTCGGCCACCGTGCGGCCGACCAGCGCGGCGATGCCGCCGTCGCCGCGCGCCGCCGCGGCGATCGCGGTCGGCGGGGCGTAGGCGTTTGCGGTGTAGCCGGCCGGAATGGCGGGTGCGATCGGTGCCGGGGCGATGGGGGCGGGTGCGATGGGGGTGGGCGCTATGGGTGCGGGAGCCAGGGGCCGCGCCGCCGGCACCGTGCCGGCCGGGCCGGCGAAGGGCTGCGCCACGGGCGAGCCGGCGGGGATCGACGCCTGCGCGGTGCCGTCCGGCGCCAGCATCTGGCTGGTCAGCATGACGGCGTCGGGCTGGATGGTCTCGCCGCGCGACAGCAGCACCGCGCGGTGCATGGTGTTTTCCAGCTCGCGCACGTTGCCGCGCCAGTGATGCACCATGAGGAGCTGGAGGGTTTCCGGCGCCAGCTTCTTCTCGGGCAGGCCGTTGGCCTCGGAATACTTCCTGATGAAGTGCTCGGCCACCATCGGAATGTCGAGCGGACGCTCGCGCAAGGACGGAAGGCGAATGTTCAGGACGTTCAGGCGGAAGAACAAATCTTCGCGGAAGTTGCCGGCCTGGACTTCGGCCTCCAGGTTGCGGTTGGAGGTGGCGATCAGGCGCACGTTGATCTTCACCGGCGCGCTGCCGCCGACCCGGTCGATTTCCTTTTCCTGGATGGCGCGCAGCAGCTTCGATTGCAGGCGCGGGTGCATCTCCGACAGCTCGTCCAGCAACAGCGTGCCGCCGTTGGCCTCCTCGAACTTGCCGATGCGGCGCGCGACGGCGCCGGTGAATGCGCCCTTCTCGTGGCCGAACAGCTCGGATTCCAGCAGGTTCTCGGGGATGGCGGCGCAGTTGACGGCGACGAATGGCTGGTCGGCGCGCCGGCTCTTGCGGTGGATGTAGCGCGCCATCAGCTCCTTGCCGGTGCCCGACTCGCCGGTGATCAGGATGGACGCGTCCGACGGCGCGATCTGGTCGGCCAGCCGCAGGACGGCGGTCATGGCCGGGTCCTGGCAGACGATGGCGTGGCTTTCCTCCGCCACCGCCTCCAGCACGGCGGCGATCAGCTCGGCGTCGGGCGGCAGCGGGATGTATTCCTTCGCACCGGCGCGGATGGCGCGCACGGCGGCGGCCGCGTCGGTGCCGATGCCGCAGGCCACCACTGGGATGGTGATCCGCTCGGTCTTCAGGCTCTCGATGAAGGTGGCGATGTCCAGCTTGACGTCGATCATCACAAGATCGGCGCCCGCCGCCGCACGCAAGGCGTTGAGCGCGCCCTCGATGCTGTCGGTGTGGGACACCTTCGCACCGCGCTGCATGGCGATCTTGCCGGCGGCGGTGATGTACCCTTCCAGGGTTCCAACGATCAAAAGACGC
>DASPIO010000298.1:0-8297 GCA_035629155.1 Azospirillum sp.
GCGCGGCTGGCCGGGGACGTACTTGTCGCCCCACAGGCTGCCGATCAGCGCGCGCGAGGCCTCGATGGCCTCCTGCGACAGCGACACGCCGTCGGTTCGCATGTAGGTGATGAGGCCGACCGTCTCGCCGCCGATGTCCACACCTTCATACAGGCGCTGGGCGACGCGCATGGTGCGCGTGGCGCCGAAGCCCAGCTTGCGCGAGGCTTCCTGCTGCAGGGTCGAGGTGGTGAAGGGGGCGTAGGGGTTGCGGCGCGACTGCCGGCGCTCGACCGTGCCGACGGTGAACGGCTCGCCGCCCTGGATGCGTGCCACGGCAGCCTCGGCCGCCGCCTGGTTGGGCAGGGCGAACTTGTCGAGCTTCCGGCCGTCGAGCTGCGAGAGGTGGGCGGTGAAGGCAGCACCGGCCGGCGTGGCGAAGTCGGCCTCGACGCTCCAGTACTCCTGCGGGCGGAACGCCTCGATCTCCGCCTCGCGCTCGCAGACCAGCCGCAGCGCGACCGACTGCACGCGGCCCGCGGACTTGGAGCCCGGCAGCTTGCGCCAGAGCACCGGCGACAGGGTGAAGCCCACGAGGTAGTCGAGCGCGCGGCGCGCCAGATAGGCGTCCACCAGCTCGCGGCTGACGGCGCGTGGGGCGGCAAGGGCCGCCTGGACGGCGCTCTTGGTGATCTCGTTGAAGGTGATGCGCTGCACCTCGACCGTGTCGATCAGGTGCTTTTCGCGCAGCAGTTCCGACAGGTGCCAGGCGATGGCCTCTCCCTCGCGATCCGGGTCGGTTGCGAGATAGACGCGCGTGGCGCCCTTCAGGGCCTTGGCGATCTCGTCGATGTGGCGCTTGGAGCGGTCTCCCAGCTCCCAGTCCATCGCGAAATCCTCCTCCGGGCGCACCGAACCGTCGCGCGCCGGCAGATCGCGCACGTGGCCGAAGCTGGCGACGACCGTATAGTCGGACCCCAGATATTTGTTGATGGTCTTCGCCTTGGCCGGCGATTCGACAATGACGACGTTGCTTCCCGCCAAGAGACTCACTCGCCCCCAAACATGTACGACCGTTCGCGTTGGTGTTCAGATCAGGCTGATCTGGTTGCCCGGCAGACGCTGCACGCGGCCCGCCAGCTCAAGTTCCAGCACGACGGTCAACACCACGGGTGGTGACAATTGGCACCCGCGGACCAGTTCGTCAATGGCGACGGGGGTGGGAGAGAGGTTTTCGATAACAATGGCACGCGCCCGCTCGACCTCCGACTCGTCGGGCACGACGGGGCGGGCGACGCTGAAGAGATCCGTCCGCTCGGCCAGCGGCGGCGCCTTCAGGTGCTGGAACACACGCAGGACGTCGTCGGCGTCCTCGACCAGCGCCGCCCCCTGGCGGAGCAGGTTGTTGGTGCCCTTGCAGCGCGGATCCAGCGGCGAGCCGGGAACGGCGAACACCTCGCGCCCCTGCTCCAGCGCCATGCGCGCGGTGATGAGAGAGCCGGACTTCATCGCGGCCTCGACCACCACCACGCCCAGCGACAGGCCGGAGATGACACGGTTGCGGCGCGGGAAGTGGCGGGCCTGCGGCGTCGTGCCGACGGGGCACTCGGCGACCACCACGCCCTGCGCCGTTATGTCGCGGTAGAGGGCCTCGTTCTCCTCCGGGTAGACCACGTCGACGCCGCCGGCCACGACCGCCACGGTGCCGCTGGCGAGCGAGCCGCGGTGCGCCGCCGTGTCGATGCCGCGCGCCAGCCCCGACACGACCAGCAGTCCGGCCGCGCCCAGGTCGCGCGCGAGGTTTTCGGCGAACTTTCGTCCGTTGAGCGAGGCGTTGCGGGCGCCGACCATGGCGATGGCCCGCCGTTTGAGCAGGTGCGCGTGGCCGAGCACGGAGATCACCGGCGGCGCGTCGTCCACGGCGGCCAGCGGTTCCGGATAGTCGGGTTCGCACCAGCACAGCAGCCGCGCGCCCAGGCGCGCGTTGGCCTCCAACTCGCGTTCGGCCTCCGCCTTCGGCGGCACGCGCAGCGGCTTGACCCGCCCGCCCCGGCGCGCCAGGTCGGGCAGCACCTCGATGGCCTTGCGGGCGGTCCCGTACTGCTCGATGAGGCGATGAAAGGTGACGGGGCCGACGTTCTCGGTCCGGATCAGGCGGAGCCAGTCCAGGCGTTCGGCGTCGGACAGTGGGTGGCGCGGTTGTGTCATGCGCCCTTGTTGTACAACCGACCGGCCGGTACCGGCAATATGCGAATGTGTGCGGCGTGGCCGTCGATGCGCGGGTGGCGGGGGCGTCAACCCATCGTCTTGCGGCAGGCGAGGCGGACGATGTCGGCGAAATCGGGTTCGCGGGCGATGTCCACGGGGTGGCCGAGCGCCGACAGCGTGTCGGGCAGGGGGCGGCCCTGGCGCAGCAGTTCGGCGCGCTGGCGGCACAGCATGCGGTAGAGCAGGACGACCAGCCGTGCCTTCTCGGCGGGCTCCTGTTCCAGGTCCTCGGCTGCCATGAACATCTCCAGCCCCTCCAGCAGGTTGGAGAGCACCGCCTCGTCCACCGCGTTGGCCCGGCCGGCCGCTTCCGATTCGGCGGCCGGGGGAGCGGCGCGTTCGCTGAGCAGCATGGGACCTTCGCCGGTCGCCAGCCAGTCCAGCGACACGCCTTTGGCGTGCGCCACCGCCGCCGCGACGCGGAACGGCAGCTTGTGGGCGCCTTTCGTGTAGCGGCCGAGCATCTCGCCTGTCGTTTTCGCGACGCGCGCCGCCTCAACCTTCAAATCATAGAGGTCGATGACGAGGGAAAGGCGGATGCTCACCTCCTGGTCGAACGCGGCGTGCCCCCGCGTGCCCTCACGCTCCCCTTGCTGCTTGTCTTGCCCCATTGATCTTCCGCCATTTTTTCGGCGCGAGCCGCTCTTTCAGCGTGGGGCAAACAGGCGTCCCTGCCCAGATCGATTTTTCTCGTTGTTGCGGCGAGGATGTAGTGATACGAATGTATGCAATTCGATGGACGTTGGTGCTCGAATGGTGCAACCCGCCTTTTCGTCGGCTTCCACGCCTCACCCGGATTGGGCGGTGCCGCGGAACGTGCGGGGCGTGCACACGGGCCGACGTCCGGTCACGCGCTGCGGCGCGTGCCTCGTGTCCTGCGAATCAGGTGGGAAGAGGCTTTCGCGCAGGTCGCATGTATACGTACGATCAGTGTGGATCGCCGCACTGGTCATACCGCTTATGACCAATCTCGCAGGCGACAATCGGCCGTCACTGCCCATATCCCTCGATCGATCGGAGAGGGAAACCGAACCCATCGCTGTTGGCGCGAGCGTGGCCGCGGATGGCCGCGAATTTCGCCAAAGTGCGCTCGGCGATCATCAACGCCTTGAAAATACGTCGTTTTCGGAGGCG
The DNA here is from genome assembly GCA_035629155.1 of Azospirillum sp. Taxonomy (GTDB): domain Bacteria; phylum Pseudomonadota; class Alphaproteobacteria; order Azospirillales; family Azospirillaceae; genus Azospirillum. The sequence continues at coordinate 3,382 of DASPIO010000298.1, forward strand.
CGAAAGGGTGGCGTCGAGGGCCCGCCGGCAAAGGAAAACGTGCCGAGTTATAGGAATATAGTCAATGAGGGTGTCGATGGATCAAATTGCTAACATCCCAGCTAGCATACCCGAGTATGTTGAGCCAGGAGCCGATCCAAGCATGGCGAAAGCAGACCAGAGAACCATCGCCGCCCGCCGCCTGCGTCTGGGGCTGACCCAGAAGCGGCTTGGCGATCTCGCGGGGTTCGATCAGCCGACGGTGTCGCGCGCCGAACAGGGGCGCGCGATTCCCGAGGTCCTCGCACGTTTGGTCGAGACGCTGACCGCGCTGGAGCGTCAGCGGGAGGACGTCGATCGTGCCGAAGCCGACCGTTTCTGGAAGGCTGTTGGCGATGCGCCGCATCGCACGCGGCTGCTGGAACGGATCGAGGGGGTGGTGGACGTGCTGCTCGACGGCACGCTCGCCGACGTCGAACTCGCGCAGCGTCTCGTCGACTGCCTGCCGGAGCCGTCGCGCCGCCGGCTGGTGGGAAAGGGGTGAGGGCGCGGCCGGCGCCCCGTTCCCCCTCCGTGCTCAGGCCGCCTTTTTGCGGACGTTGATCCGCGGTTCCTCGCCCTTCAGCAGGCGGCGGATGTTGGCGGCGTGACGGATGTAGACCAGCACGGCGATGAACAGAGCCAGCGCGGCCACGCGCAGGTCGCCCAGCAGGTACGCCACCGCCGGCGACAGGCCGAGCGCCGTCAACGCCGACAGCGACGAGATGCGGAACAGGAAGGCCGCCACCAGCCACGTCAGGCAGGCGATGACGCCGACCGGCCATGCCACGGCCAGCAGCACGCCCAGCGCCGTGGCGACCCCCTTGCCGCCCTTGAAGCCCAACCAGACCGGAAAGGTGTGGCCCAGCATGGCGCCGCCGCCGGCCAGCACCGCGCCGTCCGGTCCGGCGAACGCCAGGGCCAGCAACGCGGCGATGGCGCCCTTGCCGCTGTCGAGGATCAGCGTGGCGGCCGCCAGTCCCTTGCGGCCGGTGCGCAGCACGTTGGTGGCGCCAATGTTGCCGGAGCCGATCTTGCGGATGTCGCCCAGCCCGGCCATGCGGGTGAGCACCAGTCCGAACGGGATCGAGCCGAGCAGGTAGCCCAGCGCGGCGCAGGCGAGGAGCATGGTCACGGTCAGCCTTCCATCTGCCAGACGGTGCGGCCGTCGACGATGGTGCGCAGCGCGCGACCCTGCACCGGGCGGTCCTCGAACGGGGAGTTCTTGGACTTGGACTTGAAGCGCTCGACGTCCACCGTCCACGGCACGTCCGCGTCGAACACCACGAGGTCGGCGGCCGCACCCCGCGCCAGCCGCCCGAGCGGCAGGCCCAGCACGGATGCGGGCGCGCAGGTGACGCAGCCCAGCGCCTTCAGCAGGCTCAGCTTGCCCTTGTGCGCCAGTTCCAAGGTCAGCGGCAACAGCGTCTCCAGCCCGATCACGCCGAAGGCGGCTTGGGCGAAGGGCACGCGTTTGGTGTCCTGGTCCTGCGGCACGTGGTCGGAGGCGATGGCGTCGATGGTGCCGTCGGCCAGTCCTTCGACGATCGCCCGGCGGTCCATTTCGCCGCGCAGCGGCGGCGACACCTTGGCGAAGGTGCGGTAATCGCCGACGTCGGTCTCGGTCAGCGCGAAGTAGTGCGGGGCGGTGTCGCAGGTGACCTTCAGCCCGCGCGCCTTGGCGCGGCGGATGATGTCCACCGACTCGCCTGTCGAGATGTGGGCGAAGTGCACGCGCCCGCCAGTCAACTCGACCAGCCGCAGGTCGCGCTCGATCATGATGATCTCGGCCTCGCGCGGGATGCCGGCAAGGCCCAGGCGCGTGGCGATCTCGCCGGAGTTCATGACGCCGGACGCCAGCGCCGGCTCCTCCGGGTGCTGCACGATGACCTTGCCGAACGCCTTGGAATAGGCCAGCGCCCGGCGCATCACCCCGGCGTTGGCGATGGCCCGCGTGCCGTCGGTGAAGGCGACCGCGCCGGCGTGGGCCAGCAGGCCCATTTCGGTGATCTGCGTGCCTTCCGTGTTCTGCGTCACCGCGCCATAGGCGAAGATCTTGACCAGTTTCACGTCGCGCGCCCGGCGCGCGATGAACTCGATGCCCGCCACGTCGTCGATCACGGGATCGGTGTTGGGCAGGCAGACCATGGCGGTGACGCCGCCGGCCGCCGCGGCGCGGCTGGCGCTCTTTACCGTCTCCTTGTGCTCCTGCCCCGGCTCGCCCAGCAGGACGCGCATATCGACGAGGCCGGGGGCGAGGCACTGGCCACCCAGGTCCACCACCTCGTCCACCCCGGACGGAAGCCCGTCGGCGAACAGGGCGGGACCGAAGTCGGCGATCCGCGAGCCCTCCACCAGCAGGGCGCCGTGGGCGTCGAGGTCGCTCGCCGGATCGAGCAGGCGGGCGTTCACATAGGCAATGCGGCGGGTCATTGGGCGTTGCCCCCACGGTCGCGGAGCAGGAGGTCGAGCACGGCCATGCGCACGGCCACGCCCATTTCGACCTGGTCGAGGATCATCGAGCGCTTGATGTCGTCGGCGACTTCCGAGTCGATCTCGACGCCCCGGTTCATCGGGCCGGGGTGCATGATCAGCGCGTGCGGCTTGGCCACCTCCAGCTTGTCGTAGTCCAGCCCGTAGAAGTAGAAATACTCGCGCGCCGAGGGGATGTACTGCCCGGCCATGCGCTCCGTCTGCAGGCGCAGCATCATGATAATGTCGGCGTCCTTCAGGCCGGTTTTCATCGAATGGTGCACCTCGACGCCCAACCGGTCGATGGCGCTGGGCAGCAGCGTTGGCGGCGCCACCACGCGCACGTGCGCGCCCATCGCGTTCAGCAGGTGGATGTTGGAACGCGCCACGCGGCTGTGCAGCACGTCGCCGCAGATCGCCACCACCAGCCCTTCCAGCCGGCCCAGGCGGCGGCGGATGGTCAGCGCGTCCAGCAGCGCCTGGGTGGGGTGCTCGTGTTGGCCGTCGCCGGCGTTGACCACCGCGCAGTTGACCTTGTCCGACAGCAGCTTGACCGCGCCCGAATCGGCGTGGCGAACGACCAGCGCATCCAGGTGCATGGCGTTCAGCGTCATCGCCGTGTCGATCAGCGTCTCGCCCTTCTTCACGGAACTGCCGTCGACCGACATGTTGATCACGTCGGCGCCGAGCCGGACGCCGGCCAGTTCGAACGAGGTCCGCGTCCGGGTCGAGTTTTCGAAGAACAGGTTGACGATGGTGCGGCCGCGCAGCAGCGCGGACTTCTTTTCGCTCTGGCGGCTCTGCTCGACGTAGCCGTCGGCAAGGTCGAGCACGAGGGAGATCTCGCCCGCCGTCAGCCCCTCGATGCCGAGCAGGTGACGGTGCGGGAAGGTCGGGGATGGGGCGGGTCCGGTCATGGGCCGGGACTATAGGAGCGCCGCCCGCCGGTCGCAAGCGGGCGCGCGGCGTCCTGTCGCAGCGACAGAAGGCGCGGGGACGATGGTCATACCATTCTTTAGAACGCTTCCAGATGTGCAATCTGCCTCTGCGCCGGCCTTTTCCGTGCCGTCGCAGGTTGTGGTTCGCACGCAACCAGTGAGGACGAGATCCATGCTGAAAGCCGTATCGACCGTCGCCGCCGTTATCGGGGCCTTTGGGCTGGCCGGCGCCGCCATCGCCGCCACTGCCACCACGGCGGCCCCCGCCGCCGGTGCCGACCCGCTGATGGAGCAGGCCCGCCAGCACTTCACGCCGATTCCCGCCGCGATCCCGGCGGTGAAGGACAACGCGGTGACCCGCGAGAAGATCGAACTGGGCAAGATGCTGTTCTTCGAGCCGCGCCTGTCGGCCAGCGGGATCTTCTCCTGCAACTCCTGTCACAACCTGGGCCTGGGCGGCGTGGACGGGCTGGAGACGTCGGTCGGCCACGGCTGGCAGAAGGGGCCGCGCAACTCGCCGACCGTGTTCAACGCCGTGCTCAACGTCGCGCAGTTCTGGGACGGCCGGGCGGAGGACCTGAAGGCCCAGGCCAAGGGCCCGATCCAGGCCAACGTCGAGATGAACGCCACGCCCGAACACGTGCTGGGCGTGCTGAACAGCATCCCGGCCTATCCGCGCAAGTTCGCCGACGCCTTCCCGAACGAACGCAGCCCGGTCACCTTCGACAACGTCGCCAAGGCCATCGAGGCGTTCGAGGCGACGTTGACGACGCCGGCCGCCCCGTTCGACCAGTACCTGGAAGGCAAGGCGGACGCGCTCACCGACCTGCAGAAAAAGGGCCTGTCGCTGTTCATGGACAAGGGCTGCGTGGGCTGTCATACCGGCGTGAACGTCGGCGGCCACGACTACTTCCCGTTCGGCGTGGTGCAGAAGCCGGGCGCGGAGATCCTGCCGCCGACCGACAAGGGCCGCTTCGCCGTGACCAAGACGGCCGATGACGAGTACGTCTTCCGCTCACCGACCCTGCGCAACGTCGCGTTGACCGCGCCCTATTTCCACAGCGGCAAGGTGTGGGATCTGCGCCAGGCGGTCGGCGTCATGGGCACGGCACAGCTCGGTGCCACGCTCAGCGAGCCGGAGATCGATGCCATCACGGCGTTCCTGCACTCCCTCACCGGCCAGCAACCGCGCGTGGAATACCCGATGCTGCCGGCCAGCACGGTGGCGACGCCGAAACCGGTCCTGAGGTGATGAACTGATGTTGGGCCGCGCAGGCGCTTGGCTCCAACCTACGCCCCCGTAGGTTGGGCGGCCGAAGGGCGGCCCAACATCACTCCCCGCCCCCGGAGTGTCAATCGGCTTCGAAAAACCAGCCATCATCGGCGTCCAATTCCCAGCCACGCTTCCGGTTGCAGAACCCGTTGTCCAGGGAGTCCACGGGAGGGTCCCGCGCGCGCCGCGGAGTGCCCTCATGGCTGACGCAGCGG
>DASPIO010000299.1:0-7125 GCA_035629155.1 Azospirillum sp.
GCTGTTCGAGCGCGCCCGCAGCCTGGGCATCACGATCTTCAGCTCGCCCTTCGACGACACGGCGGTGGACCTGCTGGAGGGGCTGGGCGCACCGGCCTACAAGATCGCCTCGTTCGAGCTGAACGACCTGCCGCTGATCCGCCGCGCCGCCCGCACGGGCAAGCCGCTGGTCCTCTCCACCGGCCTCGCCACCCTGGGTGAGATCGCCGACGCGGTGGAGGCGGCGGGCGGCGTGCCGCTTGTGCTGCTGCATTGCGTCAGCGGCTACCCGACGCCGGCCGAGGACTGCAACCTGCGCACCATTGCGCATCTGGCCGAAGCGTTCGGCGTGCCGGCCGGCCTGTCCGACCACAGCCACGGCATCGCCGTGCCGGTCGCCGCCGCCGCGCTGGGCGCCTGCGTCATCGAGAAGCACGTCACGCTGGCCCGCGCCGACGGCGGCGTGGACGCTGATTTCTCCCTGGAACCCCATGAATTCAAGGCGATGGTGGACGCCGTTCGCACGGGATGGCAGGCGCTGGGCCGCGTCAACTACGCGCTGGAGCCCAGCGAGGCCGGCGGGCGCGACTACCGCCGCTCGCTGTACATCGTGGCCGACGTGGCGGCGGGCGAGCCGCTGACGCCCGTTAGCGTCCGCTCGATCCGCCCCGGCTTCGGCCTCGCGCCGAAGCACCTGCCTGCCGTCCTCGGCCGCCGCGCCGCGCGCGCCCTGAAGCGCGGGGAGCCGCTGGCCTGGGGCATGCTAACGCCAAAGGAGGACGTGCCATGACCGCGGCCCGCCCCCGCGTCGTCTGCATCTCGCAGGCGCGCATGACCTCCACGCGGCTACCGGGCAAGGTGCTGATGGAGGCGGCCGGCCGGCCGCTGCTGGCGCACCACCTGGACCGGCTGCGGGGCTGTGCCTCGGTGGACGCGGTGGTGCTGGCGACCACGGTCAACGCCACCGACGACCCGGTGGCGGCGATGGCCGACCGGATGGACGTGCCGGTGGTCCGCGGCGACGAACACGACGTGCTCGGCCGCTTCGCGTCCGCCGCCGAGGTGCACGAGGCCGAGGTGGTGGTGCGGGTGACCGGCGACTGCCCGCTGATCGACCCGGGCCTGGTCGACGCGGCCGTCGGCCTGTTCCTCGACGGCCGGAAGGAGACCCCGCCGGTCGACTACGTCGCCATCGACACCGCCCGGTTCCCGCGCGGCCTGGACGCCGAGGTGTTCACCCGTGCCGCCCTCGACGAGGCGGCGGCGCAGGCCGCCGACCCGGCGGAGCGCGAGCACGTCACCCCTTACATTTACCGCCGTCCGGACCGTTTCCACCTCGGCGCACCCTTGCGCCCCGAGGCGCCGGTCGAGCCGCACCGCTGGTGCGTGGACGAGCCGGCCGACTTCGAACTCGTGCGCCGCGTGCTGGAAGCGCTGCCGCCCGGCTTCGGCTGGCAGGATGTTTGCACCGTGTTGCGCCGCCATCCCGACTGGTACCAGCTCAACCGCGCCGTCCCACAGAAGGGCGTGTGACGGCCGCAACCTTCCACGGAGAATTCCATGAATCGCAAAGACTTTCTGCTCGCTCTGGACGAGATGCTTGAACTGTCGCCCGGCACGCTGAGCGGCTCCGAACCGCTCGACGCGCTGGAGGGCTGGGATTCGCTGGCCGTCATCAGCTTCATCGCGCTGGTCGACGAGAGGCTGAACAAGGTGGTCGAAGGCGAGAAGCTGGCGAAGGCCAAGACCGTCGCCGACCTGCTGGACCTCGCCGGCGTCACCGTCCCGGCGTGAGGATCCGGAGGGAACGGATCGCGTTTCCCGGTGGACCGGCGTCGGTCCTGTCGCTGGGGCAGGGTGGCGTTCCGGTCCTGCTGCTGCATGGCTTCGCCGGGGACCTGCTGACGTGGCATTTCAACATCGCCACCCTGGCGGCCGACCGGCGCGCCGTCGCCGTCGACCTGCCAGGGCATGGGGAATCGACGCTCGACGTCGGTTCGGGCCGGGTGGCGGACTTCGCCTTCTGGGTCGAGCGGCTGCTCGATGTCCTGAATCTGCCGCTGGTGCACGCGGTGGGCCACTCGATGGGCGGCTACGTGGCGCTGTCCCTGGCGCGCCGGGCACCGGAACGGGTCGCCAGCCTGTCGCTGGTGGCGTCGGCCGGGGTGGGGCCACGTTTCGACGCGGACTTCCTGCGGCGGCTGCCGGCATTGGCCGACGGGGCGGAGGCGCTCGCCCTGGCCAGCATGCTGTTCGCCCGGCCGTCGCCGCTGACCGAACGCCTTGCCAGCGTGATGCTGGCGCAGGCCGGCGATCCGCGCCGCCGCCTTGCGCTGGAGGCGATCGTCCGGGCGTCCTTCCTGAACGCCGGGGAGGCGCCGCCGGTCGACTGGGCCGCGCTGCCGATGCCCGTGCAGTTCCTGTGGGGGCGGCAGGACCGCATCATCCCGGTGCCGGACCCGTCGCGCCTGCCGCCGTCACCAGGGCCGTCGTCACCGCTTCATCTCTTCGACAACGCCGGGCACTTGCCGCATAGTGAGGCCGCCGGCCCGGTCACCGCCGTTCTTCGCGATTTCCTGACCGCCTGTGACGCTTGAGGAGTTCGATGTCCGCACCCGCCCCGACGATCATCCCGATGATCACGATGATCGTGGAAGAGCTTGGCCGTATCGTTGCCGAGAAGGGGGCCGCGCTGCCGCCGCTGGCGGCCGACACCGCGTTCCTGGGCGGTCCCTTGCCCATCGACTCTCTGGACCTCGCCACGCTCCTGGTGGTGCTGGAGCAGCGCACCGGACACGATCCGTTCCGCGCTGGTTTCCGGCAGTTCACGACGGTCGGCGAACTGGCGTCCCTCTACAGCACTGACACGCTGGTGGAGGCGCCTTGACCGCGCCGCCCGCCTGGCTCCCGGTCTGGATCGACGGCCGCACCCGCCTGATCGAGCGGGGCGAGACACTGGGCTGGCCGCAACTCGCCATCCGCGCCGGTGCGCTGGCGGAGACCTTTCGCGCGGGTGTGAGACTGGCGGTCGCCGACGGCAACCGTGTGGCGACACTCATCGCCGCGCTGGCGGCGGCGGAGAGCGCGAGCGTGCCCCTGCTCCTGCGCCGCAACCCGGAGACCGTGCCGCCCGATCTGCCGGCCGGGGACAGCTTTGCCGTCCTGCTGCAAACGTCCGGCACCACCGGCGCGCCCAAGGTGGTGCGCCACGACTTCACCCGCCTGCGCGGCCGGCTGCGCGGCACGGGCGATCGCGGTGCGCGGTGGCTCCTGACCTACGAGCCGGCGGCCTTCGCCGGGGTGCAGGTGATCCTCACCGCGCTGGCCGCCGGGGCGACCCTGATCGCGGCGCCGGGCGAGGGGCTTGCCGGTCTGGCCCGCGCCGCCCTGGCGCACGGCGCCACGCACGTCAGCGGCACGCCCAGCTTCTGGCGGGCCTTTCTGATTGCTCTGGGCGACGCGCGCCCGCCGCTGAAGGCGGTCACGCTGGGCGGCGAACCCGCCGACCAGCCGCTGCTCGACCGTCTGGCCGAGGCGTTTCCGGGTGCGCGCCTGCGCCACATCTACGCGTCCACCGAGGCGGGGTCGCTGTTCGCCGTCACCGACGGGCGGGCCGGCTTCCCGGCGTCCTGGCTGGAGACAGGCGTCGAGGCGGTGGGCTTGCGCGTGCGCGACGGCATCCTGGAGGTGCGCAGCCCGCGCGCCATGCTCGGCTACGCGGGCGGCGGTGCCGCCGACCGGGACGGCTGGATCGTCACCGGCGATCTGGTGGCCGTGGTCGGCGATCGCGTGCTGTTCACGGGCCGCGCCGACGGCCGCGTCAACGTCGGCGGCGTCAAGGTGTCGCCGGAAGCGGTGGAGGCGCTGCTGCTCACGGCACCCGGCGTGCAGGACGCCCTGGTGGCGGCGGCGGCCAACCCGATCACCGGGCGCATCCTAACCGCGTCCGTCGTGCCGATGCCGGGGGTGGGCGAGGCGGCGGTGCGGGCCTCCGTGCGCGACGCGGTGGCGGCGCTGGAACCGGCGGCGCGGCCGCGCCTGGTCCATGTGGTGGAGCGTCTCGAACTGGGGGCGTCCGGCAAGAAGCGGCGCGGGGGGAACGGGTGAGCCAGAAACGTCACGTCATCGTCACCGGCGGCAGCCGCGGCCTGGGCCTTGCCCTGGTGGAGGCGCTGCTGGCCGATGGCTACCGCGTCTCCACCTGCTCGCGGGCACCATCGGAGGCGCTGGAGCGGCTGGCTGGCCCCGACCTGTTCTGGAAGGCCTGCCACGTCGGCGACGGCGCCGACGTGCGGGCGTTCTTCGACTCGGCGCTGGCCTGGGCCGGCGACGCGGCGCTGTGGGGATTGGTGAACAACGCCGGCATCGCCCGCGAAGGCGTCCTGGCCACGTTCCCGGAGATCGACACGGCGGAGGTCATCCAGACCAACCTCGTCGGCGCCATCCAGGCGGCCCGCGCCTTCCTGCGCGCCAAGCTGGTCAAGCGCGGGCCGGGGCGCATCGTCAACGTCTCCTCCATCATCGGGCAGCGCGGCTACGTCGGGTTGGCCGCCTATTCGGCCTCCAAGGCCGGGCTCGACGGGCTGACGCGCGCGCTGGCGCGCGAGGTCGGGCGGCTGGCCGTCACCGTCAATTCGGTGGCCCCCGGCTACCTCGACACCGAGATGTCCGGAACGCTGGCCGCCGACCAGCGCCAGCAGATCGTGCGCCGCACGCCGCTTAGCCGGCTCGGGCGGGTGGACGACGTGGTGCCGGTGGTGCGCTTCCTGCTTGGCGACGGGGCCGCCTTCGTCACCGGCCAGACGCTGGTCGTGGACGGCGGCATCACCTGCTGAGCGGGTATTGGGGAGGCCACCATGGTCGCGTCCGTCATCCAAGGCGTCCGGCTTGCCGGCATCGTCTCCTGCGTGCCGGAGCGGCGGGAGACCGTCGCCGACCTGGCGGCGCGCTTCGGCGAGGACGCGGCGTTGCGCATCGCCAAGGCCACCGGGATCGAAGCGCGCCACGTGGTGCCGCCGCATCAGTGCACCTCCGATCTTGCCGAGGCGGCGGCCCGCCATCTGCTCGACCGCCTGGGCTGGGCGGCGGACAGCGTGGCGCTGCTGATCCTGGTATCGCAAACGCACGACCACGTGCTGCCCGGGACCGGGCTGTTGCTGCACCGGCGGCTCGGCCTGTCCAAGGGGACGGCGGTGTTCGACATGGGGTTGGGCTGCTCGGGCTACGTCTACGGGCTGTGGACGGCGGCGGCGTTGCTGAAGGCGTGCGGCGGGCGGCGTGCGCTGCTGCTGGCCGGGGACACCACGTCGCGCGTGCTCGACCCCGACGACCGCGCGGTGGCGCCGCTGTTCGGCGACGCCGCGACCGCCACCGCGCTCGAACTCGACGACGCGGCGGAGCCGATGGCCTTCGCGCTGGGCAGCGACGGGGCGGGGGCGCCCTACCTCACGGTTCCCGGCGGGGCGCTGCGCCGGCCGGACGAGCCCGCGCACCTGTTCATGGACGGCACGCAGGTGTTCGCCTTCACTCTGCGCGAGGTGCCCGGCAACATCCGCGCGGCCCTCGACCTCGCCGGCTGGAGCATGGGCGAGGTCGACCGTGTCGTCCTGCACCAGGCCAACGCGCAGATGATCCGGCACTTGGCGCAGAAGATCGGCGCCACGCCGGAGCAGGCCGTGCTGGCGCTGGCCGGCCATGGCAACACCAGTTCCGCCTCCATCCCCTTGGCCCTGACCGAGGCGCTGGGGGACGAACTCATCCGAAGGTCGTATCGCCTGCTTTTGTCGGGCTTCGGCGTCGGGTGGTCGTGGGGCAGCGCCGCGCTCGCGTCCGGGCCGCTGGGCGTGTGCGCCACCATCGTGCTGGACGCCGCTGGCCGCGCGGCAATTCCTGCCGGTCCGCACCCGGCAGAAGCTGCCGACCCGGCAAAAGGGTGCGGGTAACCCGGCATATTCTGCCGGTCGATGGGCAAAATTTGCCTATCCCTTTTTGCCGAGCGGCATGGATTGCCCCGAAAGTGGGGCAAATCCTGACTGGCCTGTTTCTTGCCTACCATAGGCGCAGGGGAATTAGTCCCCTCGCCGCCGGGATACCTCGGCTGGCCGCAATCCTCCAAACGGAGTGGCTACCATGGCAATGAACGACGTCACGCTCGGCGCATCGATGCGTTCGAACCTTCTGCAACTGCAGAATGTGAACGACAAGATCGCCCAGAAGCAGAACATTCTGGCGACCGGCAACAAGGTGAACACCGCGCTGGATGGCCCGACCGCGTACTTCGCGGCGAAGGGCCTGACGCAGCGCGCCGGCGACCTTTCGGCCCTCAAGGATTCGATGGGCCAAGCGATCAGCACCATCAAGGCCGCCGACAAGGGTCTCACCTCCATCGACGCCATGATCGATCAGGCCAAGGGCCTGACGACCGCCGCCTACTCGGCGCTGGGCAACGACGCCGGGTCGGTCGCCACCCGCAAGGCACTGGCCTCGCAGTTCAACGCGCTGAAGTCGCAGATCGACAAGCTGGCCGAGGACTCGGGCTACGGTGGCAAGAACCTGCTCGCCGGCAACGGCCTGCGCTTGGACTCCACGGCCGCTTCGCGCACCGCGGTGAACAGTGTCGCCGGTCTTGAGAACGCCCGGGTCACCAACGTCGTGTCGGCCGACACCTACACCGTGCGCGTCAAGGGCGACGGCTCGATCGAAGGCGCCGCCGGCGACATCGGCAAGGCCGAAGCGGCTCACGGCCTGACCGGCCTGAAGATGTCCGGCACGATGTCCTCGACGCTCGGCAACTTCTCCGACGTCAGCATCGAGGTCCGCGGCGCCACCGGCCAGCAGCGCACCTTCATCGTGAGCGACGGCAACGAGTCGCGCACCATCACCTACTTCGACAACAGCCAGACGATCGCCGCCAACACGACGGTGCCCGCCAAGTCGACCCAGGCGCAGGTGACGACCGTCAGCCTGGGCGGCACGATCGAGGCGGGCGACATCTTCTCGGTCACGATCGAGGGCCAGACGTTCTCGTACACGGCCACCACGGCCGACGTGAACATGACGACGACCGCCAAGATGTCGATCGCCACCAAGCTGCAGCAGTCGATCAGCACCGCCATCTCCAGCGGCCGTCTGTCGGGCACCACCTAC
>DASPIO010000300.1:0-13091 GCA_035629155.1 Azospirillum sp.
CGGCCGCCCGCCGGAGAAGAAGGCGGCCTTCATCAAGGCGGTGACGGACGCGGCGGTGGCCTCGCTCGAGGTGCCGCCCGACGCCGTGCGCGTCATCATCCAGGAGGTCCCCGGCGAGCACTTCGCCGTCGCCGGCGTGCCCAAGAAACCGCTCGTGCCGGAGTGAAAGCGCTTGACCTTCCCATCGCTGGAAGCCGGAGGCTCGGCCCATCCAAGCGTTTGAGGAGGACGACATGCTGACGCTGAAGGTGAATGGAATGACCTGCGGGCACTGCGCGCAGGCGGTGACGAAAGCGGTCGAGGCCCTGCCGGCGGTCGAGCGCGCGCTGGTCGACCTGAAGGCCGGCGAGGTCGCGGTCGAGGGCCAGGCGGACGCCGACGCGGTCCGCAAGGCGATCGTCGACGCCGGATACGAGGTGGCCTGAGGCCGAGCGAGCACGACGACAGGACGGCGGAACGGGACACCGTTCCGCCGTTTTTGCTTTCGGGCTGCGAAAAACCCCTTGACCTTCCAGTCATTGGAAACCTCATGTGTGAGGGCAGCCAGAAACAGAAGAGGAGCCAGCCATGGCCGCCCAAGCTGCAGCGGAGCGAAACGGGACCGCCGCCCGGCCCATGTCCGAGATCGACATCGGCATCGAGGGAATGACCTGCGCGTCCTGCGTGCGCCGGGTGGAGAAGGCCATCGCCGCCGTTCCCGGCGTGACCGACGTGTCCGTCAACCTCGCCACCGAAAAGGCGCGCGTTGGCTTCGCCGAGGCCGCACCCGACACCGGCGCCGTGGTCGAGGCCATCGCACAAGCCGGCTACGAACCGGCAAAGGCGGAATTCGAGCTGCGCGTGGAGGGCATGACCTGCGCGTCGTGCGTGGCGCGGGTGGAAAAGGCGCTGAAGCGCGTGCCGGGCGTGGCTGAGGCCAATGTGAACCTCGCCACCGAGCGTGCCCACGTCGTCGCCTACGCAGGCGCGGTGGACGCCGCGCGGCTGGCCGAGGCGGTGGAGGCGGCGGGCTACGGCGCCGCGCCCGTCACCGAGGAGGCCAAGGGCGCGCCGGACGACACGGCCGACCGCAGCCGGCGCGAGCTGATGCACGTGCTGATCGCCGCCGCGCTGTCGGCGCCCCTGGTGGTGGGCATGGTGGGTGACCTGCTCGGCCTGCACCTGATGCTGTCCGGCTGGGTGCAGTTCGCGCTGGCCACACCGGTGCAGTTCTGGCTGGGCTGGCGGTTCTACAAGGCGGCGTACAAGGCGGTGCGCGCCGGGGCCGGCAACATGGACCTGCTGGTGGCGCTCGGCACCACGGCGGCCTGGGGCCTCAGCGTCTACATGCTCTTGACGGCGCACGCCGGCCACACGCCGCACCTCTACTTCGAGGCGTCGGCGGTGCTGATCACCTTCGTGCTGCTGGGCAAATGGCTGGAGGCGCGGGCCAAGGGGCAGACGGCCGCCGCCATCCGGGCGCTGATGGACCTGCGGCCGGATACCGCGCGGGTGCGCCGCGACGGTGCCGAGGTGGAAGTGCCGGTGGAGCAGGTGCGGGCCGGCGACCTCGTCGTCGTCCGCCCCGGCGAGCGCATCCCAGTCGACGGCCGCGTCGTGGAGGGCACGGGCAGCGTTGATGAATCCATGCTGACCGGTGAGAGCCTGCCGGTGGAGAAGGCGCCGGAATCGCGGGTGACGGGCGGCTCCATCAACGTGGACGGGTTGCTGGCGGTGGAGACGACCGCCGTGGGGGCCGAGACCATGCTGGCGAAGATCGTCCGCATGGTGGAAGGCGCGCAGGCGTCCAAGGCGCCGATCCAGCGCACGGTGGACAAGGTCAGCGCCGTCTTCGTGCCGGTCGTCCTGGCGGTGGCGCTGGTCACCTTCGGCGCGTGGTGGCTGGCGACCGGCGACGCCGAGACGTCGATCATCACCGCCGTGTCGGTGCTGGTCATCGCCTGCCCGTGCGCGTTGGGTCTGGCGACGCCGACGGCGATCATGGTCGGCACCGGCGCCGCCGCGCGGCACGGCATCCTGATCAAGGACGCCGAGGCGCTGGAGCGGGCGCACGCGCTGAGCGCCGTCGCCTTCGACAAGACCGGCACGCTGACGGAGGGCAAGCCGCGGGTGACCGACCTCGTCCCCGCCGAGGGGCTGGCCGAGGGCGAGGTGCTGCGCCTCGCCGCCGCGCTCCAGTCGGGCAGCGAGCATCCGCTGGCGCACGCCGTGCGGCAGCGGGCGGAGCGGGATCGCGTGGCGCCGGGCGCGCTGGCCGGGTTCAAGGCGCTGGCCGGGCGCGGCGTGTCGGGCACCGTGGACGGTCGGTCCGTGCTGCTGGGCAGCCGGCGGCTGATCGTCGAGAACGGCCTGGCGGACGTGCTGCTGGAGGCCCGCGCGGCCGATCTGGAGGCGAGCGGCCACACGGTGTCGTGGCTGGCCGAGGTGGCGCCGGAGCGCCGCGCGCTGGGGCTGGTGGCGTTCGGCGACACGGTGAAGGCCGCGGCGCGCGACGCCGTCCGGCGGCTGCAGGAGCAGGGCGTCGAGACCGTCATGGTCACCGGCGACAGCCGGGGCGCCGCGCGGGCGGTGGCGGCCGAGCTGGGCATCGACCGCGTCTTCGCCGAGGTGCTGCCGGGCGACAAGGCCGACGTGGTGGCGACGCTGCGCGGCGAAGGCAAGGCGGTGGGCATGGTCGGCGACGGCATCAACGACGCCCCGGCGCTGGCGGCGGCGGACGTCGGCATCGCCATGGCGACCGGCACCGACGTGGCGATGCACACGGCCGGCGTCACGCTGATGCGCGGCGACCCGGTGCTGGTGGCGGGATCCATCGACGTGTCGCGGCGCACCTATGCCAAGATCAAGCAGGGGCTGTTCTGGGCCTTCGCCTACAACGTGATCGGCATTCCGCTGGCGGCGCTGGGGTACCTGAGCCCGGTGCTGGCGGGGGCGGCCATGGCGTTGAGTTCGGTCAGCGTCGTCGTCAACGCGCTGACGCTGCGGGGGTGGAAGCCATGAACATCGGCGAGGCGGCCAAGGCGTCGGGCGTGAACGCCAAGTTGATCCGCTATTACGAGAGCATCGGGCTGATCCCGGAGGCCGGGCGCACCGCGTCCGGCTACCGGGTCTACACGGCGCAGGAGGTGAACATCCTGCGCTTCGTCAAGCGCGCCCGCAGCCTGGGGTTTTCGATCGAGCGCATCCAGATGCTGGTCGGCCTGTGGCGCGACAAGCATCGCGCCAGCGCCGAGGTGAAGCGCATCGCGCTGGCGCACATCGACGAGCTGGAAGCCAAGATCGCCGAACTGCAGGCCATGGCCGACACGCTGCGCGAGCTGGCGGCGACTTGCCATGGCGACGACCGGCCGGACTGCCCGATCCTCAAGGATCTGGAGAGTCCGGGGTGCTGCCAGGAGGTGGCGTAAGCCTCATCCCGCCTCGGCCAGCTCCGGCAAGGCGGGCGCGGCCGAGGCGACCACCACGCGGCTGCGGCCCTGGCCCTGGGGAACGACGCGGACCTGCGCGCCGATGCGCTCCACCATGGCCGGTACGTGGCTGATGACGCCGACCTGCCGGCCCGACGCCTGCAGCGCCTCCAGGCAGGACAGGGCGATGTCCAGGCTGTCGGGGTCGAGCGTGCCGAAGCCCTCGTCGATGAACAGCGTGCCGATGCCGGCCCCGCCGTTGGCCGCCATGGAAGACAGGCCCAGCGCCAGGGACAGCGACACCAGGAACATCTCGCCGCCCGACAGGCTGTGCACGCCGCGCACCTCGTCGCCCATCTCGCGGTCGACCACCTGGATCTCCAGGTCGGCGCCGGCCACGCGTTCCAGCCGGTAGCGGCGCGCCAGATCCTCCAGGTAGCGGTTGGCCTGCCCCAGCAGCAGGTCAAGGCTGAGGCTCTGGGCGAAGTTGCGCAGCTTCTGCCCGTCGCGCGAGCCGATCAGGCGGGACAGCGAATCCCAGACGGCGCAGGCGGCGCGTTGCGCCTCCCAGGCGCCGGCCAGTTCGGCGAGGCGGGCGCGGGCCTCGTCGTCGGCGCGGCGGCGGGCCTGGCACTCGCCCAGCCGGCCGCGTGCCTCGTCCAGCGCGCGGGCCGTCTCCCCGGCGGCGGCGCGGGCGTCGTCGGGCGCGCCGGCCGGAACGCCGGCCGCGCGGTGCTCCGCGCGCAGGCGGCGGCGTTCGCCGGCCAGCAGGGCGGCGTCGCGGCGGGTGGCCTCGACGGCCTGAAGCGCCTGCTCCTCGGTAGCCAGCCACGCGTCACCGCGCGCGAGACGGCGGCGGGCTTCATCCACGGTGATGGCACGCGCGGCGGCCGCCTCGGCCAGCGCGGCGGTGGCGGCGGTGGCCTGTTCGGCGCGGCGGTGGGCGGCCTCGGCGCGGCTGGCGAGGTCCTGTTCGGCGGCGGTCAGGCGAGTGGTCGCCTCCTGGTGCGCGATCACCGCCTTGTCGAGCAGGGATTGCGCCCGCAGTCGGGCCGCCGCCAGCTCCTGCTTCACGGTGGCGACGGCGCGGCCCTGCAGCACGGCGGCGCGCTCCGCCTGCACGGCGCGCAGGCGGTCGGCGACCTCGGCGGCGCGGCGGCGGGCTGCCTGCTCGGCGGCGCGGGCGCCGTCGCGCTCGGCGGTCTTGCCGGTGTGCCGGGTGACGGTGTCGGCGATCTCGGCGGTAAGGCGCGCTTGCGCGGCGCGGTCGTCCAGGAATGCGGCGGTGCTGGCGGCGTGGTCGCAGCGGAAGGCTTCCGGGTCGGCGCGCAGGGCGTCGTCCCAGCCGGGGAGGGCGGCAAAGGGCTCGGCCAGTTCGCGCCGGGCCTCCTTGCCGTCGCGGACGGCGCGCTCGCGCTCGGCCTCGGCGAGCGCGCGTGCGTGGGCCACCTGCTGCACGGCGCGGTGGGCGCTCTCCACCGCCTCGGCGGCGGTGGCGCACGCGGCGTCGCGCGCGGTGCGGGACTGCTGGGCGGCGTCCAGGCGCGCCTTGTGGTCGAGCGCCGCGCGCTCGGCGCGTCGAACCTCGGCCAGTTGGGCATCGACCGTGGTGAGGTGGTCCGTCACGGCGGCGCCGTCAGGGTGTGCCGGGAGGTCGTGGGCGGCGGCATCGGCGGTCCAGCGTTGCGCCACTTCGGCGGACTCGCGCGACAGATCGGCGGCGCGGGCCTGCAGCGCGGCGACGCGTTCGCGCGCCACGCGGGCCGCCGCTTCGTGGCCGCCGTGCGCCTTGCCCAGCGCGGCGACCTCCTGGCGAAGCGCCGTAACGCGCTCCTCCTGCTCGGTGGCGAGGCGGTCGAGCGCGCCGCCGGACCCGGCCCAGGGATGCTCCTCGGCACCGCAGACCGGGCAGGGCTGGCCGTCGGCAAGCTGGGCGCGCAGGCCGGCCACGTCCTCGCGGCCGGCGAGGTGCAGGCGGCGCAGCGTGTCCTCCGCCTCGGCGAGCGTCGCCTGTCGGGCGTGCAGGTCGGCGGCGGCGGCGGCGGCCTGACGGTCCTCGGCCTCGGCGAGGGCGGTCTGGCAGGCCAGATCCTCAGCGGTTGAGCCCGTCTCGCGGGCGAGGCGGGCCGCGGTTTCGGCCAGCACGGCGAGAGCGGCCAGCGCGTCGCGGCGCTCCGACAGGGCGGCGCGGCGGCGGCTGACCTCCTCCAGCGGCGTCACCGGTTCGGCGCGCAGGGCGGTCAGGGCGTCGTCGGCTTCGGCCAACGCGGCGCGAGCCTGCGCCAGCGCGTCACGCCGGTCCAGCAGGGTCCGCTCGTGCCGTTCGGCATCCTCGGCGAGCGTGCGCAACCGCGCCTGCGCATCCGCGTGGGCGCGGGAGGCGTCGTGAAAACGGACGATTGCCGCCTCCCACCGCGCCCACTGCTCGGCCACCGGGGCGTAGGTGGCGCGGTTGGCCAGGGACTGGTCGATGGAGTCGGCCTTGGCGCGCAGGTCCGCGAGGGCCTTGTCCAGCGCCGTCACCTCGGTGTCCAGGGCCGTGGCGCGCGTGGCGGTGGCGAGCACCTCGCCGTCGGCGGTCTTGCACTCCGCGGTCAGGGTGGCGATACCGCTGTCGAGCGCGGTGGCGCGCTCCAGTTCCGGCTCGGCCTTTTCCTGGCGGGACGCCGCGTCCTCGAAGGCGCGGCGGGCTTCGGCATGGCGGGCGGTGGTCTCCTCGACGGTGGCGCGGGCGGCTTCGGCGAGGGTGGAGGCTTGGGCACGGGCGGCGTCGGCCTCGGCGGCCTCGGCGGCGCAACGGTCGGCCTCGGCGAGCAGGGGGCGCAGGGGGTGGACGGCGCGCAACGCCGCCACCTCGGCCCGGCGCGGCTCGGCCTCCTGCCACGCCTGTTCGGCGGCGGCCAGTTGCGCGGCGGCCTGATCCTCGTCGATGGCGAGCCGGGCGTCGCGGTCGTGCCACGCGACGGCGGCGCGCGCCGCCTCGGCGGCGCGCTCGCGGTCCTGCACCGACGCAAGGGCAGCTTCCGCGTCGGCGTCCAGGGCGGTGCGCTCGTCGTCGGGCAGGACGCCGATGCCGCCGCGCTGGGCGTCCAGCAATTCCAGCTTGCGCTGTTCGGCACCGGCTCGGTCGTAGGCGGCGGTGGACAGGCGGGAGTAGATCTCGGTGCCGGTCAGCAGCTCCAGCAGCGCCGAGCGCTCCTTGGCCGGCGCCTTCAGGAAGTTGGCGAAGTCGCCCTGCGCCAGCAGGACGGAGCGGCGGAACTGCTCGAAGCTCAGGCCCAGGCGGCGGGTGATCTCGTCGAGCACGCTCTCCTTGGTTTCACCGAAGCGGCGGGCGCCGTCCAGGCTGGTCAGGCTGAGCGTCTGCTTCTGGAAGTTGCCGCGCGCCTTCAGCCGGGCGCGCCGCAGGTCCCAGCGGGCGCGGTAGGACTCGCCGTCGATGCCGACGAAATCCACCTCGGCCCAGCCCGACGCCGCCCCGCGGCGCAGGATGCCGCGCACGTCGGTGGACAGCAGCGCGTCCGGGTCATCCTCGCGGCCCATGCGCACGCCCTTTCCGCTGGGCAAGCGCGGGATCTCGTCGAACAGCGCCAGACACAGCGCGTCCAGCAGCGTGCTCTTGCCCGCGCCGGTCGGGCCGGTGATGGCGAACAGGCCGGCGCGGTGCAGCGGGCCGGCGTCCAGCTCGACCGCGAAGGGGCCGTCGAGGCTGGCCAGGTTGCAGCCGCGGATGGCGAGGATCCTCACGGTGTCGCTCCCTGCACGGTCTCGACCAGTTCATGGAAGGCGGCGAGCAAGGCGGCGTCCGGCTCGCCCTGGTGGCTGCGCTGGTAAAGGCGGCGGAACACGTCCTCCGGCGCCAGGGCTGACAGTTCGACGCCGGCCGCGCTCTCGGCCAGCGCGTCGCCGCTGCCGGTCAGCGTGACGGAGAGCTTCAGCAACCGCACCGGCCGGCCGGCCACCGCCGCCTCCACCTCCTCGCGCAGGGTGGGGCGCGGCTCGGGCAAGGTGACGGCGACCTCCAGGTAGGGCCAGTCGGCACGGTCGGGGAGATCGTCCAGCGCAAGGGCGCCGAGGGCGGCCAGCGCTTCGTCCGGCGTGCCGGAGACGCGGTGGACGGCGACGGTGCGCGGCACGCGGAGCGCGGTGTGGCTGACCAGACGCCCGTCGGCGAACTCGGCCAGCACTACCTGATGCGGGTAGGGCGCCTCGTCCAGCGCCAGGGGAATGGGGGAGCCGGCGTAGCGGACGTTCTCCCGGCCGCCCACCGCCTGGGCGCGGTGCAGGTGCCCCAGCGCCACGTAGGCGGCGTCCTCGGGGAAGACGTCCACCGGCAGGGCGTGCAGGTTGCCGCCCAGCACCTTGCGCTCGCTGAGGTCCGACAGCGCGCCACCGCTCATGTAGCAGTGGCCGGTGAGGATCAGCGCCTCGGCCGGCCGGAGGCGGCGGCGGGCGGCCTCCGCGGCCTCCGCGTAGACGCGGCGGACGCCCTCGATCAGCGGGTCGACGCCTTCGTCGGTGACCGGCGGCAGGTCGGCGGGGCGCAGGTAGGGCAGGGCGACGCAGCGCGCCGCCACAGTGCCGTCGCGCTCCGTCAGGGGCAGCACCAGCGCGTCCGCGTCGAAGCGGCCTTCGGCATCGCAGGGCAGGGATCCCATGACGCGCACGCCCAGTTCGGCCAGCAGCGCGGAAGGGGCCTCCAGCCGGACGCCGCTGTCGTGGTTGCCGGCCAGCACGACCGTCTGCAGCCAGGGGAAGCGGGCGCGCGCCTGGGCCAGGAAGCGGTAGAACCGGGCCAGCGCCGGCACCGGGGGGTTCTGCACGTCGAACACGTCGCCGGCGATGACCAGCGCGTCCACCGCGTGCTCGCCGATGCGGTCGAGCAGCCAGTCGAGGAAGCGGGCGTGCTCGTGATCGCGCGGGCAACCGTGCAGCACCTGCCCGAGGTGCCAGTCGGCGGTGTGGATGAGGCGCATGGCGGCACGCGAGATGCTGATGGGCGCTCAATCTAAGCGAGCGCCGCCGCCGGCCGCAAGGGACGAAAAAATGCCCCTTCCCAGGGTCGGGAAGGGGCAGGAAAAGGGGCGGGGGAGAGGAAGGACACGCCCGGAGGAACGGGCGACGGCCGCCCCTGCCGGGCGCCTTCCGCCGGCAGTCCTCCTCTCCCCACGACCTCTCCCCCGCCTTCCGAGCTTTGGGGAGGGGTTTTCCGGGAGCCTTAGGCGTTGACCGTCTGGCCGGCCGGGGCGGTGACGGGAGCCGTGGCCGGGCGCGGCGCGCGGGCCGGGAGCATGTCGCCGATGGCGAACATCACCGCGATCAGGTTCGGCACCGCCATGGCGGCGAGCAGGATGGCCCAGAGCTGGAGCGACACCGTGCCGAGCGGGTTGACCAGCGCCGCCGTGGCCGAGGCCGCGAGCAGGGCGACGGACAGGTAGGCCTCCGGCTTGGCGCAGAACTTCGTGCGCGCCCGCTGCCCGCCCTTGGCGGTGACGCGGAAGGCGTCGCGCTTGCGGATCAGGCCGCGCAGGGCCGCCAGCGCCACGGTGGTGGACAGCGCCATACCGACCGCGCACGCCCCCAGCGATGCCCGCCACGGATTGCCCGAAGCCCAGCGCGAGGCGGCGAGGCTGGAGCCGGCGCGCAGCACGAGCGCGGCGAGCACGGCGGCCGTGGCCTCCACCGGCGGCAGGTGCAGCGGGAACACCAGCGAGGCGAAGGTCCAGGTCACCGCCGCACCGGCGGCGAGCAGGCCCACAGCGTCCGACCACCAGCGCGCCCAGTTCAGCACGTAGCCCAGCTTCTGCCGCGCCGTCAGGCCCTGGTAGCCTGGCAGGAACTTGCGCCAGTGGGCGCGCAGGATCTGCGTGGAGCCGAACACCCAGCGGTCGCGCTGCTTGCGGAACTGCATGAAGTTGTCGGGCGCCAGACCCTCGCCCAGCCGCTCGTCCGTGTAGGCGGCGCGCCAGCCGGCCGAGAGGATGCGGATGCCCAGTTCGGTGTCCTCGCAGATGCCCTCTTCCGACCAGCCGCCGACGTGGTCCATGGCGGACCGGCGCAGCATGATCATGGTGCCGTGGCAGATGAACGCCTGGCTCAGCAGGCCCTCCTGCATGCCGACGTCGAAGAAGGGGCGGTACTCGGCGGTCATGGCGGCCTTCAGCGGGCTCTCATGGCCGTCGCGGTGCTCCTGCGGGGCCTGGACGATGCCCACCGACGGGTCGGCGAACACCGGGGCCAGCTTGCTCAGCCAATCGGGCGACACGGTGTAGTCGGCGTCCAGCACGGCGACGATCTCGGCCTCGGGCGCCGTGTGGCGCAGGGCCGCGTTGAGCGCGCCGGCCTTGTAGCCGCTGATCTTCTTGTACCAGTGGAACTTGAACTTGGGGCCGAGAGCCGCGCACAGATCCTCCACCGGGCGGACGAGGGCCTCGTCCTCGGTGTTGTTGATCAGCACGACGACCTCGTAGTTCGGATAGTCCAGCCGGGCCAGCGAGCGCAGCGTGGCGCCCAGCACGTCCGGCTGCTCGCGGCAGGCGGCGACGTGGACCGACACCATCGGCTTGCGCTCCACGGACGGGACGGCGCGCGGCAGCAGCGCGGGGGCGCGGCCGGTGAACAGGCGGCGCACCACGTCCACCAGGTCGGCGAAGGCGACGCCGATCATCAAGGCGCCCAGCAGAAAGGCGGACCCCCAGGTGACGGCGGTGCCGAAAGTCAGATACTCGCCCATGGCGCCGGCCACGGCCATGCCGACCGACAGGCCGATGACGTTGGCGCCCACCGCCGCACCCAGGGCGAACAGCGCGTTGGACCGGCGGCGGAAGGCGACGAGGGCGGACAGGCCCAGGCCGACCAGAACCGCGACCATGGCGGCCGCGCGCTCACCCTTCGGGGCCGGGACGGCACCGGCCAGCGGCCACTTCGGCGCGCGGTCGGCGTCGAGCACGCCCCAGGTCGGGCCCGGCGAGCCTTCGATCGAGGTCTTCCACACACCGTCGAACGCTTCGACCACGTTGTAGGACAAGCCAAGGGCGCCGGCCTCGGCGGCGAAGCCGCGCACCACGGCCGCCTGCGCCTCGACCGAGGGGAAGGCGTCGTGGAAGTTGTCGCCGCCGCTGGGCCAGCCCACCTCGCCGATGAACAGCGGCTTGCCGGGGTGCGCCTTGCGCACGGTGTCCAGGCGGTCGCGCACCCAATACAGCGCGCGCTCCACCGGCACGCCTTCCCAGTAGGGCAGCACGTGGACGCCCAGGTAATCGGATACCTTCACGGTTTCCCTGGCCTTGACCATCTCCGACCAGACGTCGGCGGTGCCGACCTGGATGCGCCTGGGCACCGCGGCGCGCACGCGCTTGACGTAGGAGGCCAGTTCGGCGTCCGTCACGTCGGCGCGCAGCAGCGACTCGTTGCCGACCACCACGCGGGTGACGCCGCGCACGGCCTTGGCCAGCGCGATGCCGCGGCGGATCTCCTCCTCGTTGCGGGCCTTGTCGCGGCTGATCCAGATGCCCAGCGACACATCCAGGCCCTTGCGCGCGGCGATGGCCGGCACATCGCCCTGGGCGCCCAGCGAGGAGTAGGTTCGCACCCCGTCGGCGAAGCCGACGATGGCCGACATGTCCTTCTCGATGCGTTCGACCGGCACCACCGGCGATTCGGTCGGGTCGTAGTCGCGCCCCGACGGAGAATAGGACACGGACTGAATGCGTCCCGGCTCCGCCTCCACCAGCGTGGGCGCATTGCGCCAGGACCAGAAGGACACATGGCCGGCGGTAACGGCCAGCATCGCGGCGGCAATTGCCGCGGACCGCATCGAACGCTTCGGGGAGGTCATGGGGGTGTCGGCTCGGAAGGCAGTCAGGAGAGGAGGGTGGCGGGCGCCACCCGACACCGAGACGAACACGGCCCCGAAAAAACTATTCCACCGCATCGCACATTCGGCTTCGAGGTGCCGCCACCCATCCGAGCGGCGGAGCGATCCTGATGGCGGGGCCTTCCTTAGCGGTAGGGTCCTTAATAGTGGGGCGGCGGCCGGTCGTCCTGCGGGGAGCGCTCGACGCCGGCCTCCAGTTCCGCCAGCCGCTCGCGCAGGCGGCGGACCTGCACGGTCAGCAGGTCGATGGTGCGGCCCTGCTCGAACATCACCGTGGAGAGTTCCTCGGCCATGCGTTCATGGTGGGCGAGCCGGGCTTCCAGATCGACGAGACGGCGGTCGATCGAAGGGTCCTGTGGGGCGTTGGCCATGCGTGGTCCTCTGGCTCTGCGTGACGGAGGATTGCTCCGCGAAGCTGTCTCTCCTACACCTGGAAGCCGAAGCGGTGCAAAGTGGCGCTGCACGTCTCGCACATCAATCTCCGGACAATGGTAGGGGAGAGCATGGACACCGAGTCCATTCGCAAAGCGTACAAACGCTATGCGCGCATTTACGACAACACCTTCGGGCACCTGCTCGCGCCCGGCCGGCACGCCGCCGTCGAGCGGATCAACCGGCACGGCGGCCTGCGCGTTCTGGAGGTCGGGGTCGGCACCGGGCTGTCCCTGCCGGCCTACCGAAAGGACAACACCGTCACCGGCATCGACCTGTCCATGGAGATGCTGCGCGTCGCTCAGCACCGGGTGGAGCGCGATGGCCTCGACAACGTCGAAGGCCTTCTGCAGATGGACGCCGAGAAGCTGGCGTTCGAGGACGGCAGCTTCGATCTCGTCGTCGCGATGTACGTCATGACCGTGGTCCCCGACCCGCAGGCCACCATGGCGGAGCTGCTGCGCGTCTGCCGCCATGGCGGCGAGATCCTGATCGTCAGCCACTTCGCCGACACGAAGCCCGGTATCCGCAGCTTCGTCGAGCGTGCCGCGGCGCCGTTTTCCAAGAAGCTGGGCTGGCGCCCGGACTTCACCATGGACGCGCTGCTGCGTGACTGCCCGGTCACCGTGGAGGCGGTGCACAGCATGCCGCCCCTGGGGCTGTTCAGCCTTCTGCAGTGCCGGCGCGCCTGAGCGGACGGGACCCGAAAAAAGCTCTGGACAGGGGGCGTGGGTATCCCATATAAGCCGCGTCCCCGGCAACGGCATGCTCAGCCAAGGCGGGCAGCGTCAGACAAGATGCTGCTCTGACCAAGGTTCGGATGTTGTTGTTGCCTCGGGTTCGGCTCATTGCCAGCAACAGCGTAGATACGCTCAAGTAGTGTTTGGATAAAACGCTGCGGGCATCTTTCGCTTTTGATGGTTTTGCAGTCGGATTTGTTGGGTGTTCGGCGGTTTCGCTGGGCGCTGGACAAAAAAGAAAGAGCCGCTTCGATTTGTTGTTGACACGGGGCGGCGGGGTGAGTAAGTTAGCTCTCATCGGACGGCGGCGGTGACGCCACGGACGATCTTCCAGAGAGAGCCGACGATGCCGGGTCCGCCGATGGTGGGCCGCTTGGTGTCGCTCCGGGTCTCTTCACCGAATGTCCGGTCTGTCGGGCCGCCCCTTTAGGGGGTTGGTGGCAGCCGAGCGGCTCTCCCGGAGCTGCGGGTTCTTTGATAAATGAATATCGTTTCGAGAAGGGATGCGCAGGCGGCGAGACCTGCGGTTGGGGACCTCGGGTGACGAGGGGCCTGGCACGAGACGGGGTCGTTTGACCGCGCATTCCGAAGCCAAGCAAGAGACACAGTATCGAGCTTAGGTGAGGTGTGTCGCAC
>DASPIO010000301.1:0-30320 GCA_035629155.1 Azospirillum sp.
GTCGTTGCGCTCCAGCTCGCCCAGCAGCTCCTCATAATCCTCGGGGTCGGTGACCACGGCGACGAAGTCGTGGTTCTTGGCGGCGGCGCGGATCATGCCGGGGCCGCCGATGTCGATGTTCTCGACGCAGTCCTCGAAGCCCGCCCCCTTCGCCACGGTGGCCTCGAACGGGTAGAGGTTGACAACCACCAGATCGATGGCCGGGATGTCGTGCTTGGCCATGGCGTCGGCGTGCACATCGCGGCGCGCAAGGATGCCGCCGTGGATGCGCGGGTGCAGCGTCTTGACGCGGCCGTCCATGATTTCCGGGAAGCCGGTGTGGTCGGAGACCTCCTTGACCGGCACGCCGGCCTCGGCGAGGCGCTGGGCCGAGCCGCCGGTGGACAGGATCTCCACCCCGCGCGCCGCCAGCGCCTGTCCAAGCGCCACGAGCCCGGTCTTGTCGGACACGGAGATGAGGGCGCGGGTGATGCGGACGGTGTCGGGGGTCATGGGCGGGGTTCCTGGCGGTTGCGGTTCACGGCCGGGCCGCGCCACTTACCCCCACCCGCCCTTCGCTGCGCTCGGCCCCCCTCCTCCGCTGAGCGGGGGAGGGCAGAAACGCCAAGCTCCCTCCCCCGCCCGGCGGGGGAGGGTTGGGGTGGGGGTACACGCCGACAACCCGGAAATTCGCCGGGGATTTACGCCCCCTTGCGCTCGCGGCGCAAGGCCCATTTGACGGTGGCGCCGTTGGCGTCGGCATGGCCGGTCACCACGACCTGCATGGTGCGCCGCGGCTCGTCGCCGTTGCCGACGTAGATGCTCTCCGACAGCTCCAGCAACCCGCCGGCCGCGTGCAGGCGCCAGCCGGCACCGCTGGGCAGGCGCAGCAGCACCTGCTGGCCGTTGTGGATCACCGACGCCTGCACCTGCGGGTGCAGGTGGAAGCGCAGAACGAAGGGCTGCGCCGCCGGGTTGGCGCCCAGCACCGGTTCCAGCGTGTCCTCGCCGCGCAGGTCCTCGCCGTTTTCGGCCAGGTAGACGCGGCGGCGGTGCAGGTAGCCGAAGCCGCGGGCGTAGCCGTTGTGCGTCGCCACCACCAGGACGGCGCCCTCGACCTCCTGCCGCTCGCAGCCGACATGGCCGGGGCGGCGGCCGAGCCCGCCCTCCTCCAGCACCTCGGCCGAATTGGTCTCGGCCAGCACGACGGTGGAGTGCGCGGCGGTGGCGGCCAGCGCGGCGCGCCACGGGCCGCTGCCCGAGGCGTGGCTGCCGCAGTTGACGATCAGCCGTTCCTTGCCGACCGACACCTCCAGCGACAGCGTGCCGGCGTGGGCGCGCGCGTCCAGGCCGGGCGGCGGCGGCGAACCCGTATCCATCAGCACCAGCGTGCGGCCGGCAATCAGGCGCTCGAACCCGGTGTGCGGCGCGCTCTTCAGCGGCCGGCCGCGGGCGTCGGCCTGGGCCAGCACGGTGTCGATGAAGCCCGCCTCCTCGTGCCCGCCGTTGAACAGCGCCAGCCCGCCGTCGCCGTGGCGGAAGAAGCGCAGGGCCGGGGTCATGCGGTCGATGGCGTGCTGCAGCGCCTCCGGCGTCTCGGCGCGGGCGGCGCGCAGCACGGCACGGATGTCGATCAGGTGGCGCAGCACCTGCATCTGCACCGAGGGGCTGCGCTCCACATGGCCGCCGTCGGGCAGGATCTGGCGGGGCAGCTCGCGTTCCAGCAGGCGCAGCGCGTCGCCGACCACCCGCTCGCTGCCCGGCAGGCACAGGCCGCCGTACAGCAGGCCCTTGATGGCGGTCAGCAGCGCCGCCCCCTCCAGCGTGCCGGGCGTGACGCGCGCCAGATGGCGGGTCTGCCGGGCCAAGCTGTCGAACACGCGGGCGCGGAAGTCGTCGTCGGCGCTGGCACAGAAGAAGTCGTGCAGGCCGATCCAGGTGGCGATGCGGGCACCCAGCACGTCCGGCGCCCAGGTCTGCGCATTCCAGGTGCCGTTGCGCTCCAGCCACGACAGCACCAGCGCGCGCGCCCGCCGCCGGGCGGCGTCGCCGCCGGCCGTGCGCAGGTCGCGCATCCATTCGAAGCCGTGCAGCGCGTCCATCCAGGCGGGCGCCACGCCCACCGGGTGCCACGGCGGCTCGCCGTTCGGATCACCGTTCACCGTCTGCCCGGCGAAGCGGTAGGCGCCGGACAACAGCGCCGCCCCCGCCTCCGCGTCGCCCGGCCAGGGGTCGGGCGGCACCACCGACAGCGCGGTCGGCGCGCGGCCGCCCAGCGTCAGCGAATAGATCGGGTTGCCGAAAGCGATCTGGGCGACGCCGTCGCGGAAGCGCCCGAAGGTATCGCGCACGCCGGACATGGGCCTACCTCGCCTCTTGACGGGCAGGGCCGGCCGGGCATCGGAAAAGGGTGAGGGCGCGAACGATGGAAGGCATACCTGTGTGGTAACAATTCAGCGCGTCCACCGCAAGCGAGCGGTAAACCTTTAGGGCAGGCGTCGCAGTCTTGCCACAAAGAAACCGTCGATGCCGCCCCGGTCCGCCAGCATGCCGGGCAGCGAGCGCACCTCGCCGCGGTCGTTGATCAGCTCGGCCAAGCCGTCCAGCTCGTCCGGCGTGACGGGCACGCGCTCGACGCGGTCGTCCTTGGTGATCAGCCGGTCGATCTGCGCCTCGCCCTCCTCCGGCTGGATGGAGCAGGTGCAGTAGACCAGCGTGCCGCCCGGCTTCACCAGATCCACCGCGTGGGCCAGCAGCCGCCCCTGCGCGCGGGCCAGCTTCGCCACGTCGTCCGGCTGCTTCAGGCGCTGCACGTCGGGGTGGCGGCGAATGGCGCCGGTGGCGGTGCAGGGCGCGTCCAGCAGGACGGCGTCGGCCGGCGCGCCGGGGTCCCAGGCGGCGACGTCGGCGGCCAGCAGCTCGGCCGTCAGGTGCAGGCGCGACAGGTTCTCCTTCACCCGCTCCAGCCGCCGGGCCGAGCGGTCCACCGCCACCACGTCGGCCCCCATGGCGCACAACTGCGCCGTCTTGCCGCCGGGGGCCGCGCACAGGTCGTAGACGCGCTTGCCCTTCACATCCCCCATCAGCTTGGCCGGCAGCGAGGCGGCGAGGTCCTGCACCCACCACGCCCCCTCGGCGAAGCCCGGCAACTCGGTGATGGCGCCGCCGGAGGGGCGGCGCAGCGTGCCGGTGGGCAGCAGCGTGGCCTCCAGCGGGGCGGCCCAGGCGGCGGGGTTCTCCTTGACGGTGACGTCGAGCGGCGCCTCGGTCAGGTGCGCCTCGACGATGCCGCGGGCGCGGCCGGTGCCGTAGGCCTGCCGCCACGCCAGCCACAGCCAGTCCGGCGCGTTGAGGCGGCCGGCGTCCTGCGCCCTGGCCAGTTCCACGCCCTCGCGCGACAGGCGGCGCAGCACGGCGTTGATCAGCCCCTTGTAGGGGGCGGCCCCACGCGCCGCCGCCAGCTCGACCGAGGTGTCGACCGCCGCGTGCGCCGGCGTGCCGAGGAAGACGAGCTGGGCCGTGCCCAGCCGCAGCACGTCGTGCACCAGGGCCTTGGGCAGGCCGGGTTTGGCGAGGCTGCCCTCGATCAGCGCGTCGATCTGCCCCAGCCGGCGCAGCACCGTGGACACCAGCAGGCGCACGAAGCCGCGGTCGCGCGGCTCCAGCGCGCCCACGCCGGGATGGGCGTCGAAGGCGTCGTCGAGCGGGACGGACTTGCGGAGCACCTCGCGCACGAGGTCGAGCGCCACCGCGCGGGCGGCCAGGGAAGCGTCGGTCATGCCGGGGATGTAGCGCGACGGACGGGCGGTGTCGATGGGGAAGCGGCGGAACGTCCCATTGGCCGCACGCCCCCGTTGAACGCCCTCGTTGAACGGCGGGACGCGGGCCGGTAGTGTCGCCGCGCTCGCCCGTCGGCCGGGCACTCGGGGGTGTGGGGATGGTCTTCAGTTCGCTGCCGTTTCTCTATTTCTTCCTGCCGCTGGTGCTGGCCGGGTATTTCCTGCTGCCGCGGGTGCTGCGCAACGGCTTCCTGTTCGCGGCAAGCATCCTGTTCTACGCCTGGGGCGAGAGCTGGTACGTGCTGGTCATGCTCGGCTCCATCGCCTTCAACTGGGCGGCGGGGCTGTTCATCCAGGGGGCTTCCGGCACCGCGCGGCGCTGGCTGCTGGGCGGGGCGGTCGCGGCGAACCTCGGCGCGCTGCTGTGGTTCAAGTACGCCAACTTCCTGGCGGACAACCTGAGCCTGGCCCTGGGCGGAGCGCTGCCGCACCTCGACCCCATCCACCTGCCGATCGGCATCTCGTTCTTCACCTTCCAGGCCGTCTCCTACGTGGTCGACATCGCCCGCGGCGACGTGCCGGCGCAGCGCGGGTTCGTCGCCTATGGCATGTACAAGTCGCTGTTCCCGCAGTTGATCGCCGGGCCCATCGTGCGCTACCGCGACGTGGCGGGCGAGGTCGGGCGGCGCGCGACGCGGCTGGACGACGTCGCGTCGGGGATCGGGCGCTTCGTCGTGGGCCTGGGCAAGAAGGTGCTGATCGCCAACGTCGTCGCCGGGCCGGCCGACGCGGTGTTCGCCTTGCCGGCGGACCAGCTCACCCCCGGCCTCGCCTGGTACGGGGCGGTGTGCTACGCGCTGCAGATCTACTTCGACTTCTCCGCCTATTCCGACATGGCGATCGGCATCGGGCGGATCCTCGGCTTCCACTTCCTGGAAAACTTCAACTTCCCCTACGCGGCGACCAGCCTGCAGGACTTCTGGCGGCGCTGGCACATCTCGCTGTCGTCGTGGTTCCGCGACTACCTCTACATCCCGCTGGGCGGCAGCCGCGGCGGACCGGTGCGCACGGCCTTCAACCTGTTCGTGGTGTTCCTGCTGTGCGGCTTCTGGCACGGGGCGGCCTGGACCTTCATCGTTTGGGGCCTGTGGCACGGCTTCTTCCTGGCGGCCGAGCGCTGGGGCCTGGGCGCCCTGGTGGCGGCCCTGCCGCGCGTGGTGCGGCACGCCTACACGCTGGCGCTGGTGCTGGCCGGCTGGGTGTTCTTCCGCGCCGACAGCCTGGGCCACGCGCTCGACTACCTGCGGGCCATGACCGGGCTGGGCAGCGCGCCGGCCAGCCTCGCCTGGCCCATCGACACGGTGAACCCGGAGGTGCTGGCGGTGATCGCCGTCGGCTCCCTGGCCGCCCTGCGCGTGGCCGAGCGCGCCTACGCCTGGATCGAGCGCGCGGCGGAGGGGCGGCCGCTGCTGCTGTCGCCCTGGCTGGCGTTGCGGCTGGCGGGCCTGAGCGCCATCATGCTGGCAAGCACGGCGTCGCTCACCGCCGGCAGCTTCAACCCCTTCATCTACTTCCGGTTCTGAAGCGATGGCCGCACGCTCCCTCCTGCCCCGCCGGATCTTCGCCGCCGCCTTGACCTTCGCCTTTCTGGCCGGGCTGTGGCTGCCGATGGCGCGCCAGCATTCCGTCGTGCCGGCCATGGTGCTGGACGACGCCAGCCGTCCGCGTCCCTTCGCCGACATCGACAAGCGCTTCGAGGAGCAGTTCGCATGGCGCCAGCGCCTGCGCGACGCCTACTATCGGGTGCGTTGGGCGGCCTTCGGCGCGCTGGTGCCGTCGGTCCTGCAAGGCAAGGACGGCTGGTTCTTCTACCGTTCGGAAAAGGTCAAGGACGGACCCGGCATCGACGACGTCATGGGCCAGTTGCGCGTCGACGCCGCCACGCTGGACCGCTGGCGCACCATCCTGCGCGCCCGCACGGCCGAACTCGGGCGGCGCGGCATCCGCTACGTCGCCGCCGTCGCCCCCAACAAGCAGACCATCTACCCCGACCTGCTGCCCGACGGCGTGCCGGCGCACCGCGTCGGCCCGACGCGGCTGGAGCAGGCGCTGACGCACCTCGACCCCGGCCTGCCGATCGACCTGACGCCGGCCTTGCGCGCCGCGCGCGGGGAGTCGCAGATCTACTTCAAGACGGACACCCACTGGTCGCCCACCGGCGCCTTCGTCGGCTACCGCGTGCTGGCGGAGCGGCTGGCCGCCCTGCTGCCCGACGTAGAGCCCATCGAGCGCGCCCGGCTGAAGGAGGTCCGCGGCCCCTATTACGGCGACATGTCCAGCCTCGCCTCGGTGCCGCTGATCGAGAGCGCGGCACCGCGCCTGTTCGGCGCCGTCGAGTTCCCGGCGCGCTGCGCCGGCGGGGCGGCGCTGCTGACAGTGCAGGAAAGCACGTGCCCGCCGATGCAGATCGGCCAGCCCTACGTCACCCGCCGCGACGATGAACGCCTGCCCAAGGCGGTGGTGTTCCACGATTCCTTCATGGACGCCATGGCGCCGTTCCTGGCCCAGCATTTCCGCGCCGCCGTCTTCGAGCGGGGCGCCTTCAACCCGGCCACCATCCTGCGCGAGAAGCCGGACGTGGTGATCGAGATGCGCGTCGAGCGCTATCTCGATCACTTCTTCATCGACCTGCCCTGGCCGGCGCCGCAGAGCTGACGCGACTTTACCCGTCCGCCCGCATCCGCGCGACGATCCCGGCCAGCACCGCTTCCGCCTTGTCGTTGTCGATCTGGCAGGTGCCGGCGGCGTGGTGGCCGCCGCCGCCGTGCTCCAGCATCAGGGCGCCGATGTTGGTCTTCGACGAGCGGTCCAGAATCGACTTGCCGCAGGCCAGCACCGTGTTCTGCTGCTTCAGCCCCCACAGCACGTGGATGGACACGTTCGTCTCCGGGAACAGCGCGTAGATCATGAAGCGGTTGCCGGCGAAGATCGTCTCTTCGTTGCGCAGGTCCAGCACCACGACGTTGCCATGCACAGTGGCGCAGCGCTTGAGCTGCTCGACGAACGGCTCGCGGTGCTGCATGTAGAGGTCGACGCGTTCCTTCACGTCGGGCAGGTCGAGGATCTGGTCGATGGTGTGCTGCCGGCAGTAGTCGATCAGCTCCATCATCAACTGATAGTTCGACACGCGGAAGTCGCGGAAGCGGCCGAGCCCCGTGCGCGCGTCCATCAGGAAGTTCAGCAGCGTCCAGCCCGTCGGCTCCAGGATGTCGTCGCGGCCGTATTGGGCGCTGTCCGCCTGATCGACGGCGCGCATCATCTCCTCCGACACGCGCGGGAAGCGCGCGGCCCCGCCGAAGTGGTCGTAGACCACGCGCGCCGCCGACGGCGCCTCGGGGTGGATGATGTGGTTGGGCTTCTTGCCGACGCGCATCGTCTCCGACAAATGGTGGTCGAAGACGAGGTGCGCGCCCTCCACGTACGGCAGGTTGGTGGTGATGTCGCGGCCGGTGATTTCCACCTTGCCGTCCTGCATGTCCTTGGGATGGACGAACTTGATGTCGTCCACAAGGTCCAGTTCCTTCAGCAGCACGGCGCAGACCAGCCCGTCGAAATCGGACCGGGTGACCAGACGGTACTTCGCGTTCTCGCTCATTCGACCCCCAATACGCCCCTTCCGGCGGGAGTTGCGAGCGTAGTCACAACCGTCCGCCGCTGCAACCGTGGGAAGGAGCGGCGGTTGAACGCGGAGCCCTTCAGTTCCAGAGCTTCAATTCCACGGCCCGCGCGGCGGGGCGCCCCATGGGCTGGCCGGCGGCGGGGCCTGATGATAGCCGCCGCCGAACCCACCCACGCCCGCCATGTCGCGCAACGCGGCCACGCGGTTCTCGACGTTCGGGTGTGTCGAGAACAGATTGTCCATGCCGCCGCCGTGCAGCGGGTTGACGATGAACAGGTGCGCGGTGGCCGGGTGCGCCTCCGCCTGCGGGTCGCGGTAATAGGCCACGCCCTGGTGGATGCGCTCCAAAGCGCTGGCCAGCCACAGCGGGCGACCGCAGATCTCGGCGCCGATGCGGTCGGCCTCGTACTCGCGGGTGCGGCTGATCGCCATCTGCACGACCATGGCCGCCATCGGCGCCACGATCGCAACCAGCAGCACCCCGACCCAGCCCAGCGGGCTGCCACCCCGCCCCTCCCCATCGGAGGAGTGCGAGCCGCCGAAGATCATGCCGAAGTTGGCGAGCATGGAGATGGCGCCGGCCACCGTGGCGGTGATCGTCATGATCAGCGTGTCGCGGTTCTTCACGTGCGCCAGTTCGTGCGCCATGACGCCGGCCACCTCTTCGGCGCTCAGCATGTTCAGCAGGCCCGTGGTGGCGGCGACGGCGGCGTTCTCCGGGTTGCGGCCGGTGGCGAAGGCGTTGGGCTGGTCGGAATGGATGATGTAGACGCGCGGCATGGGGAGGCCGGCGCGCTGCGCCAGCCGCTCGACGATGCCGTAGTACTCTGGGGCGGTGTGGGCGTCCACCTCCTGGGCGCCGTACATGGACAGCACCATGTTGCCCGAGTTCCAGTAGGCGAAGGCGTTCATGCCGAGCGCCACGAGGAAGGCGATCATCATGCCGCCCTGCCCGCCCAGCAGGTAGCCCATGCCGGCGAACAGCGCCGTGAGGCCGGCGAGCAGGATGGTGGTCTTCAGGTAGCTGGTCATAGCCCGTGTTCATCCGAGTGGGCTGCCTCGACAGGGTTGCCTCTGGGGGCTTCCCGCCGGGCATCGGTGATGATATGGGCTTGCCCGCGCGCACCGTTCAAGAGGATACGGCGGCGCTTGCGCCGGCATGAGGACGCACCAATGAGCGAGACGAAGCCAACCCCCGAGACGGACGACGGGAAGACCGGCAAGGCCGAAACCCAGCCCGGCCTGAAGGGTCCGGAGCAGATGCCCGGTGAGATCGGCGGCCCGCGGGGTCCCGAGCCGACCCGCTTCGGCGACTGGGAGAACAAGGGCCGCTGCACCGACTTCTGATCAGATCGCGATAGGACCAAAGATCTTGCATACATATGCGTGCAGGATCATGTACCTATTTCATACTTGATCCATTCCCATTGCAGGGATACCCTCCCAGCGTGATCTGGGCTGTTGCCCGCCGCGTGGAGGGACCCGCGTGCGTCCCGTCCTGCTTGCCGCCACCCTGCTGGGCGCCCCCTTGCTGGCCGGCCCCCTGTTGACCACCGCCTCGCCGGCCATGGCCGAGCGCGCCGTGCTGCCCGGCCCGATCCCGGCCGAAGTGCTGGAGGTGGTGGACGGCGACACGCTGGCGGTGCGCGCCACGATCTGGCTGGGCCATTCGGTGGAAACGCGCGTGCGGGTGGACGGTATCGACACGCCGGAACGGCGTGCGCAGTGCCCGCAGGAAAAGCAACTGGCCGAAGCCGCGCACGAGCGCCTGCGCGCTCTGGTCGCCGACGGCCGGGTGAGCCTGCTGGACGTACAGAACGACAAGTACGGCGGCCGCGTGCGCGCCCGCGTGGTCACGGCCGGCGGCGCCGACGTGGCCGAGGCGCTGTTGACCGCCGGCCTCGCCCGCCGCTACCGCGGCGAGCGTCGCCAGTCCTGGTGCGACGTGGCGGCGCTGCGGTAGGTCAGCCGCACCGCTCCAGTTCCAGCTTGTCGTGCGAGCAGACCACGCGCACGCTGCCGGCGTGCTGGCGCACGAGGCCGCGCAGGCGGTCCTGGTTGGCGAGGCGGGCGGTGCGGTCGACCTCCATCATCCGCTGGTAGGCACGCACGCCCGGCGGGCAGCGCGGGTGCGCCGGGTCCATTTCGCCGTGGAAGACGTAGGCGTCGCCGGCCAGCAGCAGCCAGCCCCCGGCGTCCTGCACCGCCACCCCGCAATGCCCCCGGGTGTGGCCGACCAGCGGCACCAGCAGGATCTCCGGCGGCAGCCCCTCCAGGTCGCGCACCGCGGTGAAGCCGAACCACGGCCGCGCGCCACGTCCGGCTGCGCCGTCGGCTTCGGCCCGCTGGACACGGAGCCGCTGTCGGCGTCGGCGCTGGACCGTTGCCAGCTCGACGCGCGCGTGGCTCCGCCCGAGGCCGGCGGAACGCCGGGGCGGGTCGCCGCGTTCCTCCGCCACACGTCCGACAGAAGGGAAAGGGCATGCGCAACATCTGGCTGGGCGGGCTGATCGCCGCCGCGGTGGTGCTGGGCTCCGTGGCCGCCACGGCGCTGGCGGAGGAGAGGGGCACGGGTGGCTTGGGAGAAAAACCCGCGATCCAGGGGGAATCCTGGCTGGGCAGCACCGGCGCCCAGGATCCCACCATGGGCGAGCGCCGCACCGACAAGCAGCGGAACGCCGTCGAGACCGCGAAGGAAGGCCGTTCCGGCACCATCCCCGACGCCTCGAAGGGCGAAACCGGCTTGAAGGACGAACCGCCCAGCGGCAAGGGCGGCGAAGGAAAGACGGACTGACGTCCCCTCCCCGCCCGCGCCCCCCGCCTTTGTCCACCGGACCTTCAGTGGGGACCAGGACGCGGGGAAGAGGAAGGGCGTCCGGGCATGAATACCCTCATAAAAAGTGTCTTTACTTGCATGACCATAAGAAATGTGAGGAGTAAGCCGAAGGTTGCGCGCGGATATTAGCTTGAAATAATGTACGCACCGGTCTACGTTCTTCCCAGTGAGCGGGGCCGCAGGCAGGCGCCCCGACCGGCCAGACAGTTTGACTTCCTTTCGTTCAACGGCGCGCGACACACCGCCCGCCGACCGGGCTCTCTTGCGCCCGGTCGAGCCAACAAGACGCGGGGCGGCGCCAGGAGGAGACGGTAAGAGATGACGGACAGACCACGTCCACATAACCCACTAATTCAGTCGGGTATTTCCCTTGACCGACGCGCCCTGCTGACCGGTGCCGCCGGTGCCGTTGCGGCGCTGGGCAGCGCCGCAACGGCGCGTGCCGGCGGCATCCCCAAGGAACTGCCGGACTGGACCACCGGCATGGGCCCGGGCGTCACCGACGAACCCTACGGCACCCCGTCGAAGTTCGAGGCGCACGTCGTGCGCCGCAACGTGGAGTGGCTGACGGCCAGCACCGAATCGTCGATCAACTTCACGCCGCTGCAGGACCTCAACGGGATCCTGACACCGAACGGGCTGTTCTTCGAGCGCCACCACTCCGGCCGCGCGGATGTCGACCCGGCGCAGCACCGGCTGGTCATCCACGGCATGGTGGAGCGGCCCGTCAGCCTGACCATGGAGGATCTCCAACGCCTGCCGCCCGTCGACCGCATCGCCTTCACCGAATGCGCCGCCAACGGCGGCATGGAGTGGCGCGGAGCGCAGTTGAACGGCGTGCAGTTCGTGCGCGGCATGCTGGGCTGCGCGCAGTGGACGGGCGTCAGCGTCCGCACCCTGCTGGAGCACGCCGGCGTGCGGCCGGGGGCCAAGTGGGTGCTGGCGGAGGGCGCGGACAACGCGGCGCTCGACCGCTCCATCCCGCTCGACAAGATGCTGGACGACGCCATCGTCGCCTACGCCCAGAACGGCGAGCGGCTGCGGCCCGGCCAGGGCTATCCGATCCGCCTCGTGCTGCCCGGCTATGAAGGCAACATGTGGGTGAAGTGGCTGCGCCGGCTGGAGGTGGGCGACCAGCCCTGGTACACGCGCTGGGAGACGTCCAAGTACACGGACCTGCTGCCGACCGGCAAGGCGATCAAGTTCAGCTTCGTGCAGGAGGCCAACTCGGTCATCACGTCGCCGTCGCCGGAGAAGCCGCTGAACGGGCCGGGACAATACGTGATCCGCGGGCTGGCGTGGTCGGGCAACGGGCGCGTCGCGCGCGTCGACGTCTCCACCGACGGCGGAAAGAACTGGGTGCAGGCCCCTTTGCAGGAGCCGGTGCTGCCCAAGGCGCTGACGCGCTTCTACCTGCCGTGGCGGTGGGACGGCGGCTCGGCCCTGCTGCAATGCCGGGCGATCGACGAGACCGGCTACGTCCAGCCGACCATCGAGGCGCTGCGCAACGTGCGCGGACGCAACTCCATCTACCACAACAACTCGATCATCACGTGGCTGATCAACCCGTCGGGCGAGGTGGAAAATGTCCAGGTTGCATAACGTCCTGCTCGCCGTCGCGACCACCATGGCCCTGAGCGCCGCCGGACCGGCGCTGGCCGGTCCGCCCCTGGAGATCGGCACGCCGCTGACACCGGAGGAGATCGCCCGCTGGGACATCGCCGTGCGCCCCGACGGCAAGGGCCTACCGCCGGGAAGCGGCACCGCCAGGCAGGGCGACCCGATCTACCAGGAGAAGTGCGCCGTCTGCCACGGCGAGTTCGGCGAGGGGGCCGGGCGCTGGCCGCAACTGGTCGGCGGCCAGGGAACGCTGACCTCCGACAATCCGGCCAAGACGCCGGGCAGCTACTGGCCCTACGCCACGACGCTGTTCGACTACATCCGCCGCGCCATGCCCTTCGGCGCCGGCCAGTCGCTGAGCAACGACGAGGTCTACGCCATAACCGCCTACCTGCTGTCGGAGGAGGGCATCATCGCGGCCGACACGGTGGTGGATGCGCGCACGCTGCCGGCGATCGCCATGCCCAACCGCGACGGCTTCATCGAGGATCCGCGCCCGGATGTGCCGAAGGCCAAAGTGGCGGAGCTGTGCATGACCAACTGCGTGGAGAAGGTCACCATCACCGGCCACGCCCGCAAGATCGACGTCACGCCCGACAAGCAGGCGGCGGCGCGCGGGGAGTAAGG
Organism: Azospirillum sp.; assembly: GCA_035629155.1. GTDB lineage: Bacteria > Pseudomonadota > Alphaproteobacteria > Azospirillales > Azospirillaceae > Azospirillum. Next base: position 12,521 of record DASPIO010000301.1, read on the forward strand.
GGGGAAGCTCCTGCACCGCGCCTCCATCCAACCCTCCCCCGCCGAAGCGGGGGAGGGCCTTTTCTTTCCCCTCACGGCCGGATGTAGGGCCAGCCCTTTTCCTGGAGTTCCATCAGGCGGACGACGCCGGCCGGCACCTCGGTCGCTTCGGCGACGAGGGGGATCTCCTTGCCCTCGGCCTTCCGCATGCCGGTACGGGTGTTGCCGCAGGCGACGAAGGTCACGTTCGGCATGCCCTGGCGGAACGCCTTCAGCCGGTCCTTCACCGGCGAAGTGTCTTCACGCAGCATGTGCAGGCCGGGGCCATAGGCGACGATCTCGATCTCCACCTGCTCGCCCTTGCCCGTGTAGTGGCTGGACGCGTTGGCGGCGTTGTTCAGCGCCAGGTTCATCGCCTGCGGGTCGTCGACGTTCACCTGGATCGCCAGATGGTGAACGTCCTTGTCCTTATGCATGGCGGACGCCGCCGAGGCGCCCCCCATCACCAGCAGGGCCGACAAAAGAAGCGCGCGGCAGGGCTTGGTCATGACATCCTCCCAGATGCGTCGTGAGCGGTTTTGCTTCTTGAGTGATTTCTCATGAAGGTGCGCTCTTTTGCCGCCGCAGGCAACCTGCCCGACCGGGCGGGGGCGGCGCGGCCAGGGCATATTGCCGCGGAAACAGGCCGGACTCATTCAAAATCAAGGATGGGAGGATTTCATACGGATTTATGGACATGGCTTTGTCATGGCCGAACGCGCCGGATTTGCTTAACATCGGTATTGCGAACCCGTATCGTTCGTGTAGCGATGCCACTTCGGATATAAGCGCTTCGGCGATGGCGGCGCAGCCATGCCGCGGACGGTGCCACCATGACAGTGACCGCGACGATAACGGCAACGGCCCGGCTCTTCTCGCGCTGCCTGCAGGCGGCGGCCGTCGCCGCCGTGCTGGCCGCGCCGGCGTCGGCGGGAGAGGCGACGGAAGGAGCGGCGGGGAAAGCGCTGGTGGTCGCCGTCAACCGGGACGATCCGCCGTTCGGCTACATCGACCCGACGGGCGAACCGACCGGCTTCAGCGTCGAGTTCGCCCGCGCGCTGTGCACCGTCATGGCGGCGACCTGCCGGCTGGAGCCGACGCGTTTCCAGGAGGTGCTGGGCGGCGTCACCGCCGGCAAGTTCGACTTCGCCGTCGCCAACGTGCTGCGCACGCCGGAGCGCGAGGCGCAGGTCGATTTCTCCAACCGCTACTTCCGCTCCTCCTCCTGCTTCATCGGCCGGCCGGGTCTGGTGGCCGGCACCGCCCCCGCCGACCTCGCCGGCCGGGTCATCGGGGTGACCGCCGGCTCGGTGCAGGAACGCTGGCTGCGCGCCGCCTATCACCGCTCGACCATCATGGTGCTGCCCTCCGTCTCCGAGGCGACGGCGGCCCTGCTGGACGGCAGCGCCGACCTGATGCTGGCGCCGACCATGTCCAGCTTCGATTTCCTGATCTCCCCCGAGGGCGGCGCCTTCGAGATCATCGGCGAGCCGTTCCACGACCAGGGCCTGGGCGGCGAGGTGGCGATCCCCGTCGCCAAGGGCCGCGACGACCTGCGCAGGCGCCTGAACGACGCCATCGCCGTGATGGAGCGCGACGGCATCCTGGACGGCGTCGTGCTGCGCTACTTCCCCTTCCGTGTGCGCTGAGGCCAAGCGGATGACGATCATGCCCCACCGCGCCCCGCGCTTCGCCGCCCTCGCCCTAGCCGCCCTGCTGGCGCTGGCCTCGATGCTTGTGTCGCCGCGCGCCCAGGCGGCCGACACCTTCATCGTGGCGGTCAACGACAACGACCGGCCCTTCGGCTATGTCGACGAGCGCGGCGAACTGGCCGGCTTCAACGTCGACATCGCCCGCGCGCTGTGCCGGGCGCTGGCGGCGGAATGCCGGCTGGTGCCGACGCGCTTCCCGGACTTCGTACCCGGCGTAGCGGACGGGCGGTTCGACTTCGCCGTCGCCAACCTGCTGCGCACGCCCGAGCGCGAGCGGGTGGTGGACTTCACCAGCCGGCTGTGGCGCTCCTCCTCCAGCTTCATGGGGCGGCCGGGCGCGGTGCGCGACCTGAAGCCCGCGTCGCTGGCCGGCAAGACGATCGGCGTGCAGAAGGGCGGCGTGCAGGAACGCTGGTTGACGGAGACGCTGGGCCCACAGGTGCGGATCGAGGGATACGACTCGATCGCCGACCGCAACGCGGCGCTGCTGGCCGGCACCGTGGACCTGGCGCTGGGCTCGACCGTCGGCAACTTCGTCTTCCTGAATTCGCCGGACGGCGCGTGGTTCGAGATCATCGGCGACCCGATGTTCGACCAGGGGCTGGGCGGCGACGTGGCGATCCCCGTGGCCAAGGGCCGCGAGGCGCTGCGCCAGCGGCTGAACGCCGCGTTGGCGGCCATCCTCAGCGATGGCACCTTCAGCCAGATCAACGTGAAATATTTCCCGATCAGCGTGTATTGATGAGCGACGCGACCGAAGCCCCTCCGGGCGCAGACCCCCACGGCGCCCACGGCGACCCGCCCCCCCGGCCCGGGCTGCCGCTGCGCCGGCTGCTGGTGATCGGCGCCGCCGTGCTGGCGGCGGTGTCGGCCGCCGTGTTCGCCGTGATCATCATCACGCAGTCGCGCATCTCCGAGGTGGCGCTGAACACCCGCGACCACCTGCTGCCGCAGATCCTGGCGCAGCACGACACCTCGCGCAACGTCGAGCGGCTGCTGTTCTTCGGCGAGATGGTGCTGAACGCGCGCACCACGGTGAAACGGCGCGAGGGGCGGCTGTCGGCCCAAGTGCTGGCCTACGATCCCAGCTTCCGCTTCGACCCGGAGGTGGAGGCCCGCGTCAAGGAGACCTACCACACCATCGTGGCGCTGGCCGAACAGCGCGAGCGGCGCGATGCGCTGGCGCTCCAGGTGCTGCGCCAGCAACTGGAGGCGGAGGACGCGCTGATCGCCGCCGCCGCCGCCAGCGGCGACCCCGCGGCGGGACGCGACCTGCACCGCCTGCTGTTGGAAGTCGCCCATGCGGCGGACGAGCCGGCGCTGCGCCCGCTGGCCGACCGCTTCCTGGCGCTGGCCGCCGCCCGGCCGGAGCCGGCGGCCGGCACGTTGCGGCGCGTGGTCGAGCTGAAGCGCGAGGTGTTCGCCATCGACCGTTCCATCGCCACCACCTGGGACACGGCGGTGCAGCGCCTGAAGCAGATCACCGACGCGCTGTCGGTGCGCGCCGCCGTGCAGACCGGCTACCGCTTCACCGAGATCGTCAAGCAGGCCAACCGCGCCGACCGGGTGGCGGTCGCCGGTCTGGCCGGGTTCGCGCTGCTGGTGTCGGCGCTGGTGCTGGTGGGTCACCGCTTCGTGCTGCGCCCGCTGACCGGCGCCACGCGCATCCTGGAGAACGCAGCGCAAGGCGGCGAGACCCCGCACCTGCCCAAGAGCCCGATCGCCGAGGTCACCTCCATCGTCGCGGCGGCCAAGTCGCTGACCGAATACACCCACGCGCTGGACGAGGAGCGGCGCAAGGTCGTCCAGGTGCGCCTGGAGGCGGCCGCCGCGCGCGAGAAGGAGCTGCGCGTCCTGGTCGCCCAGCGCACGCACGAGTTGGAGCAGGCCAAGGAGCGCGCCGAGTCGGCCAACCGGGCGAAGAGCGTGTTCCTGGCCAACATGAGCCACGAACTGCGCACGCCGCTGAACGCCGTGCTGGGCTTCTCCCGGCTGATGATGCACGACGCCAACCTGCGCCCGGAGCACCGCGAGCACCTGTCGATCATCAGCCGCAGCGGCGAGCACCTGCTGCAGCTGATCAACGACGTGCTGGACATGTCGAAGATCGAGGCCGGCCGCATGAAGCCGGAGCCGGTGAACTTCGACCTGAAGCGCATGGTGCTGGACGTCTCCAACATGCTGCGCGTGCGCGCCGAGGAGAAGGGGCTGCGCCTCATCTCCGAGCTTGGGCCGGAGATGCCGGCGCACGTGCGCGGCGACGCCGGCAAGCTGCGCCAGGTGCTGATCAACCTGCTGGGCAACGCCATCAAGTACACCGACGAGGGCGGCGTCGCGCTGCGCCTGGGGCTGGGGAGCGACACCAGGGACGGCAAGGTGCATCTGGTGGGCGAGGTGGAGGACACCGGCGTCGGCATCCCGGCCGACGATCTGAAGCGCATCTTCGAGCCGTTCGAGCAGGTCTCCTCCTTCGACCAGAACAAGGGCACCGGCCTGGGGCTGGCCATCACGCGGGAGTTCCTGGAGCTGATGGGCGGCAGGCTGACGGTGCAGAGCGAGCACGGCAAGGGTTCCGTCTTCCGGTTCGAGCTGCCGCTGGAGCGGGTGGACGAGGCCGCCGCCAATCCGGCGCGGATGCTGCCGCGCCGCGTGGTCGGGCTGGTGCCGGGCCAGCCGGACTACCGGATCCTCATCGTCGAGGACAACCCGGAGAACCGCCTGCTGCTGCGCCGCCAGTTGGAGGGTGTGGGCTTCACCGTGCGCGACGCCGCCGACGGCGCGGAGGGCGTGCGCGTCTTCGCGGAATGGCGGCCGCACTTCATCTGGATGGACCGGCGCATGCCGGTCATGGACGGGCTGGAGGCGACGCGCACGATTCGCGAGATGGACGGCGGGCGCGAGACCGCTATTGTCGCCATCACCGCCAGCGCCTTCACCGAACAGGCGCAGGAGCTGCGTGAGGGCGGCTGCGACGATTTCGTCCGCAAGCCCTACCGCGAGGAGGAGATCTTCGGCGCGCTGGAGCGCCACCTGGGCGTGAAGTTCCGCTACGCCGAAGCGGACGCGGCGCCGGATCCGGCAGCGGAAAAGGGCGAGCTGTCGGCCGAGGCGCTGCGCCGCCTGCCGCCGGAGCTGGTGAACGACCTGCACAAATGCGTGACCCAGCGCGCCGTATCCGCCACCGGCAAGCTGGCCGACCGCGTGGCCCTGCACGAACCGGCGCTGGCCAACGCCATTCGCGGCTTGCTGAGCCGCTTTGACTGGAAGACACTGGGCGCATTCCTGAGCGACAATCTCGCCGTGGATGCCGCGCAGCAGGGGAGCGCAGGCCAGTGAGCGAACGGATCCTTATCGTCGACGACATTCCCGACAACCTCTGGGTGCTCAACGAGATCCTGGGGCGGGAAGGACACGACGTGCGCGCGGTGACCAGCGGCCACGAAGCGCTGGAGGTGGCGGCGCTCGCTCCGCCCGACCTTGTGCTGCTCGACATCCGCATGCCGGAGATGGACGGCTTCGAGACCTGCCGGCGGCTGAAGGAGCTGGCCGGCCTGCGCGACGTGCCGGTGATCTTCCTCAGCGCGTCCTCGGACATCAACGACAAGCTCAAGGCCTTCCAGGGGGGCGGCGTCGACTACATCGAGAAGCCGTTCCAGGAGGCGGAGGTGCTGGCGCGCGTGCGCAACCACCTGCGCCTGCGCCGCGCGCAGGTCGATCTGGCCGCCGCTCGCGACACCCTCGAGGACAAGGTCGCCGAGCGCACGCGCGAGCTGGCCGAGCGCGAAGCGGCGCTGGAGTACCTGGCCTACCACGACTCGCTGACCGACCTGCCGAACCGCAAGAAGCTGCTGGCCAACATGAACGCGCGGCTGGCGGAGGGGATGCCGTTCGCCCTGCTGCTGCTCGACCTCGACCGCTTCAAGGAAATCAATGACGCGCTCGGCCATCCGGTGGGCGACGAGCTGCTGATCCAGATCGCCGAGCGCCTGCGCGCCGACCTGCCGGAGGGCGCCGGGTTGGTGGCGCGGCTGGGCGGCGACGAGTTCGCCATCGTGCTGAACCGCGTCACGCTGCGCGAAGCGGAGGTGCACGCCGGCCGCGTGCTGACGGCGCTGGACCAGCCGTTCTGCTTGGGCGGCCTGCGCGTGCGCGTCGGCGCCAGCGTCGGCATCGCCATGCACCCGCAGGACGGCGCCACCACGTCGGAACTGCTGGTGTGCGCGGACATTGCCATGTACGCCGCCAAGCGGCGGCTGGGCGGCTATTCCGCCTATTCGGCGGAGATCGGGCAGGTCAAACCGACGCGGCTGGAACTGCTGCCGGAGTTCAACGAGGCGGTCGACCTGGGCCAGCTCGTGCTCCACTACCAGCCCAAGCAGCGGCTGTCGGACGGCACGGTGGCCGGGCTGGAGGCGCTGGTGCGCTGGAACCACCCGCAGCGCGGGCTGCTGATGCCCGGCGACTTCCTGCCGCTGGTCGAGATGAGCGACCTCGTCTGCAAGCTGACGGAATGGGTGATCGACGCCGCCGCCGCACAGGTCGTCGCCTGGGACGCGCGGGGCATCCGCACGCCGGTCGCCGTCAACCTGTCGGCCCGCAACCTGGTGGACGAGAGCCTGCCGGACTTCGTGCGCGCCGTCGTCGACCGGCACGGCGTGTCGCGCGACCGGCTGGAGTTCGAGATCACCGAGACGGCGATGATGGTCGACCCCGACCGCGCGCTGCACACGCTGGAGCGCATCGCCGAACAGGGCATGGGGCTGGCGATCGACGATTTCGGCACCGGCTATTCCTCCTTCGCCTTCGTGCGCCGCATGCCGCCGCTGACGGCCATCAAGATCGATCGTTCCTTCGTGGTGAAGATGCCGTCGAGCCGGCCCGACGCGGTGGTGGTGAAGTCCATGGTGTCGCTGGCCCGCGGCCTGGGCGTGGAGGCGGTGGCCGAAGGCGTGGAGGACGAGGCGACCATGGACGCGCTGCGCCGGTGCGGCTGCCATCAGGTGCAGGGCTACCACATCGCCCGGCCGATGGACGCCGCCCGCGCCGAAGCCTGGCTGCGCCAGCAGCCCACCGCCGCCAGCACGCCCCTGGGCCGCGCGGGATAGCGGAACCTCGCCCCTTCCCCGTCGTTGACCAACGCCCCTGGACTCGAGAGGCGTTGATGGCCGGACGGATCGCGCGCGCCCTGAACGCCGGCGCCCTGTGCATCGCCCTTCTCTGCGCCACCCTGCCGCTGGCCGCCGGGCCGGCGCTGGCGCATACGCCCGGCGGGGCCGGCTGGGTGGTGGACGCGTGGTCGGCCGGGCCGCTGGCGCTGAGCGCGGCGCTGTACCTCGCGGGGTGGCAGCGCTGGCAGGCGCGGCGCGCGGCGGCGTTCTGGGCCGGCTGGGGGTGCGCGGCGGCGGCCCTGCTCTCCCCGCTCTACGGCCTCGCGGAGGGATCCTTCGCCGCCCACATGGTGGAGCACGAGTTGCTGATCGCCGTGGCGGCACCACTGCTGGTGCTGGCCCGGCCACTTGGCGTGCTGCTGGCGCCGCTGCCGGCGGGCGCGCGGCGGACCGGCGGCTGGGGGCGGCTGTGGGCGCGGGCGAGCGCGCCCGTGACGGCGACGGCACTGCACGCCGCGGCGCTGTGGCTGTGGCACCTGCCGGCGCTGTTCGACGCGGCGCTGGACGGCCGTGGCGTGCACGCGCTCCAGCACCTCTGCCTGTTCGGGACGGCGCTGCTGTTCTGGTGGGCGATGCTGGTCGGGCGCGGCGCCGGGGCGCGCGGGATCGCCGTGCTCTGCCTGTTCGTCACGGGGCTGCACGGCGTGCTGCTGGGTGCCCTGCTGACGCTGGCGCCAGCCCCAATCTACGCCTACGGCGGGGGCATCGACGCGCTGACCGACCAGCAACTGGCCGGGCTCATCATGTGGGTACCGGGTGCGATGGTCTACGTCGGCGCGGCGCTGGCGCTGCTGGCGCCGGTCCTGGCGCGGACGGAGTGAAAAACAAAGGCCGGCGGGTCGCTCCCGCCGGCCAACCACAACCATTCCCGGCGCGACCGTTACTGGCTGCCGGAGCCGCCACCCGAGCCACCGCCGCCGGAGCCGCCCGCCGTGCCGCCGGTGTGGCCCGGCGTGCCCGCCGCGCCGGTGCCGCCGACGCTCGGCCCGCCGCCGAGGCTGGTGGTGCCCGACGTGCTGCCCGAGCCGGAGCCGCTCAGGTTGCCACTGCCGCCGGACATGCCGGTGCCGGTGCCGGACATGCCGGACGTCCCGCTGGTGCCCTGGCAGCGCGGGTCGGTGCTGTTGGCCACGCAGTTGAGGGGGACGTTGCTGGTGGTGCCGGCCGAGCTGCCGCTCTGCCCGGTCGTGGCGGTCGACTTGCCGGCGTCGCCGGCGGCCCCGGCTCCGCCGCTGCCACCACTCTGCGCCATGGCCGAACCGGCGAACAGAGCCAGCGCCGATGCGGCGCCGATCATCCAACGATGCATGGTGTCGTTCCCTTTGCAGTGAAGCCCCCTTCGGGGGCGCCTTACCGCAAGAGAACAGTCGGGAACCGAACCCATTGCGCGGGATACGGCGATGCTCAAGGATTACTCCGCCGCGAGACTCCGGCGTTCAAGTTCCGCTTCCAGGTCGCGCACGCGGGCCTGCAGCGCCTCGGCGCGAGCCTTTTCATGCAGGGCCAGCTTCGCCAGCAGGTCCATGGCGTCCCACGCGCGGGCGCGGGGACCGCGCGCTTCGGTGCGGACGGTGGCGCGGACGATGCCTTCGGGCAGGCCGCCGCAGGCGATGGCCTCGGCCAGGGTCATCAGAGCGGCGGTGTCGTCCGGACCGAAGCCGACCGTGATCACCAGCCGGTCCTGGCCCTCGCGCGCCACGCCGATAACACCAGGAAACGTGAACGGACCGCTCATCCTCAGCCTCCAGACAAAGGGGGCGTTCTTGGTAGCGGCACCGGCGCGCCCCTGTCAAACGGCCAAGAGTCACAGCCAAGCGGACGGGCGGATGTTACCGGACGATACGCGATGATACAGGGATCCCCGGTATGCAACATCCGCGCACCCGCGGCACCTCCACGCATGTCCGAAAACCACAGGAAACGCGGAACGGGGAAAGACTTTCTTTATTGTTTGTCGCTAAAATGAGGACTAGATCGAAAGTAATATACGACTTTTACAGCACCATTACCCAGCGCGCACGCAGAGAATAAATACCTTTGGAATGTCTAGCGAAATATGGGAAATTTTATTTCCCGCGAATGTTCGGTTCTGCGGAACCGTGACGTCGGAGGGGCTCATGAATGTCGACAGCCTGCGGGTGCGGCTTCTGATTCCGCTTCTCGTCGTCGCCTTGCCGGTCTCGGTGATCTGGGGCGTCCAGATCCTGTCGGAGTACCGGACCGCGCAACAGCGGCTGGCGCTGGAGATCCGGCATCTGGCCGACATGGCCGTGCAGGTCGAGCGGCAGCGGATCGACGCCGCCAACCGCTTCATGAAGGCGCTGGCGCAGACGGCGGAGTTCCGCACGATATCGCCGGAATGCCAGGCCATCCTCGATTACCAGGCGCTGGACACCGACGGCTACACCACCGTCGGGCTGATGGACACCAAGGGCACGATCATCTGCCGGATCGGCACCGCCCCTCGGGTCGGCAGCGTCATCGACGATCCCTGGGTGCGCGAGGCGCTGCGCACGCCGGGGCTGACGGCGCAGGGCTACCGCCTGGGCCCGGTCTCCGGCCGCCCGGCGCGGCCCATGGGCTACGTCATGTCCGACGCCGCGAACCGGCCGATGGGCGCCGTCTTCGTCGGGCTGAGCCTGCGCTGGCTGGCCGACCTCAACCCCAGCCAGCACCTGCCCGCCGGCTCACACGTCACCGTCTTCGACGAAGCCGGCACGATCCTCGGCCGGTATCCGGAGGACGGCTACGTCGGCAAGACCCTGCCGGACGCCACCTTCGTGCGCTTGGCCGCCGACGGGCGGGACCACCTGCTGGAAGCCGGCGTCGGGCTCGACGGCGCGTTGCGCCTGTACGCCATCGAGCCGCTGTTCCCGGCGTCCGGCGCCGGCAGCGCCAGGGTGTACGTCGGCGTCAGCATACCCGAGGCGACGCTGTACGCGGCCCCCCGTGTCCAGATGCTGCAGATGACCGCGACCCTCTTGGGAATGCTGGCCCTGGCATTATGGCTGGCGTGGCGCATCGCCACCCGTTCGGTGGAGCAGCCGATCCGCGAAGCGGTGCAGATCGCCCGGCAGATCGGCCAGGGCGACCTGGAGGTGCGCGCCGGCGCGCTCCACGGCTCACGCGAGGTTCGCGCGCTGGGCCGGGCGCTGGGCCACATGGCCGCCGCGCTGCAGCGCCACCGCAACCAGATGGAAGCGGCGCAGAAGCTGGCCGGCCTGGGCAACTGGCGCTGGCCGCTGCACGACGGCACGGCCGAATGGTCGGACGAGATGTACGAGATCTTCGGCGTGTCGCGACACGACTTCGTGCCGACGCTGGAGGCCATCCTCGCCCACGTCCACCCGGACGACCGCGCCTACGTCGAGGCGCAGATACAGAACGCGCTGGCCACCGGGCGCACGCACCATTTCCAGGCCCGCATCCTGGTCGGCGAACGGGTCCGGCACTGCCGCTGCATCGCCCAGAGCGACGCCGTCACCGACGGCAAGCCGCCGCGCCTCATCGGCGTGATCCACGACATCACGGAGATGCAGGAGACCTACGACCAGCTTCGCCAGGCGCAGAAGATGGAGGCCATCGGGCGGCTGACCGGCGGCATCGCGCACGACTTCAACAACCTGCTCCAGGTCGTGCTGGCCAGTGCGGAGATGATGGCCGACGAGGAGATCCCGCTGACCCCGAAGGATCAGCGCGCCATGGCGGCGACCATCTGCCAGGCGGCCGAGCGCGGCGCCAACCTGACGCGACGCCTGCTGTCCTTCTCGCGCCAGCAGGACATCGAGGCGGCGAGCGTGGATGTGAACGCGCTGGTCCGCGACATGCAGCGGATGCTGGAGCGCACGCTGGGCGAGGATATCGTGATCGAGACGGCGCTGGCCGACGCACCCTGGCCGGTCTGGGCCGACGGCGCGCAGCTCGAGGCGGCGATCCTCAATCTGGCGGTCAACGCGCGCGACGCCATGCCCGGCGGCGGCCGGCTGGTGATCGAAACGGCCAACGTCGTGCTGGATGAGGATTACGCCGTGCGGGCCGGGGTGGCCGCCGGCGACTATGTGGCGGTGTCGGTCAGCGACACCGGCTGCGGCATGGCGCCCAACGTGATGGCCCGCGTGTTCGAGCCGTTCTTCACCACCAAGGAGGTCGGCAAGGGAACCGGGCTGGGGCTGCCCATGGTCTACGGCTTCGTCCGACGGTCGGGCGGACACGTCAAGGTCTACAGCGACGTCGGCGTCGGCACCACCGTACGCCTGTACTTCCCCCGCCAAACGGCCGCGGAACGGCCCGACGGTCCCGCCGACCGGGGCGAGGCGCCGCCGCGCGGCACGGAGACGGTGCTGGTGGTGGAGGACGACGATCTGGTGGCGGTCGTCACCTGCGAGCGGCTGCGCAACCTGGGCTACACCGTGCTGCACGCGCGCACCGGGCCGGAGGCCGTGGCGCTCCTGGAACAGGGGGTGGCGATCGACGCGCTGGTCACCGACATGGTGATGCCCGGCGGCATGTCCGGGGCCGACGTCATCCGCCGCTTCCGCGAGAGGCGGCCGGACCTGCCGGCGATCGCCACGTCGGGCTACGCCCTGGCCGCGGCGGTGCGCAACGGCAGCCTGCCGCCGGGCACGGTGATGCTGGGCAAACCGCACCGCCTCGCCGAACTCGCCAAGACCGTCCGAACGTGCCTGGACCAGCCGGTCCGGGTGTCGGCGGCATCCGACGCATGAACGGGAGGCCGGCATGATCACCACAACTTGCCAGTTGGTCCCGGGCGTTTCGATCCTCGTCAAGGCCGCCGCCGTGCCCGTGCTGGTGATGGCGGGGCTGGGCCTTGCCCTGCTGCTGCTGCCGGCGGATTCGCAGCCCGCGGTTCCGGTGGCGATCGCCGGGGCACTGACGGCGTGCGGGGCGCTGGCGCTCGCACGGCTGCTGCGTCCGATCATGGCGCTGGAGCGGGCGATGGAACGGCTGGGCGCGGGCGACACGGCCGCCGAGGTGCCCGGCATCGGGCGGCCGGACGAATTCGGCCGCATGGCCCGTGCCGCCGCCGCCTTCCGCGATACCATCGCCGCGCGCCAGCATGCGGAGGAGCGGTTCAACAGCCTGGCGGCCAACGTCCCCGGCCTGGTCTACCAGCGCATGCAGCGGCCCGACGGCACGGTGGCCTATCCTTACTTCAGCGAACGCCTGCACGAGATCACCGGCCAGGACCCGGCGGCCATCCAGGCCGATCCGCAACTGGTCAGCCGCATCATCCCGGCGGACTGGCGCGACGCGATCACCAAGGCGTACTCCCGGTCGGCCCGGACCATGGAGACGGCCACCCTGGAGTACGAATACCTGAACGCGGGCGGCGAACGCCGCTGGGCCTACGGCGTGGCGCGGCCGCGCCGCCTGCCGGACGGCACCATCCTGTGGGACGGCATCATGCTGGACATCACGGAGCGCCGCGAACTGGAACGCCGCAACGCCGAGATCGAACGGCAACTGGCCGAGGCGCGGCGGCTGCGGGCGGTCGGCACGCTGGCCGGCGGCATGGCGCACGAGATCAACAACGCCCTGCTGCCGATCTTCGGCAACGCCGATCTGGTGCTGGACGGCCTGCCGCCCGACGACCCCGACCGCGCCTGCCTGTCCGACATCCTCGCCTCGGCGCAGCGCGTGCGCAGCCTCGTCGAGCGGCTGTCCGCGCTGGAGGGCGGCGATGCCGCCGCGCAGGGCCGCGTGGTGTGGCCCGAACTGGTCCGCGACGCCGTCGAGGCCCGCCGCGCGGACCTGCCCGACGGCGTCCTCATCGACCTGGTCCCGGTCGTCGGCACCGGGGTCGCCTGCGGCGACGCCGGACAACTGACCCAGGTGTTTTCCACCCTGCTCACCAACGCCGTCGAGGCGATGGGGCCGGAGGGCGGGCGGATCGAGGTGTCGGTGACGGACGAAATCCTGCTGCGCCCCCCGGCCCCCGGCCTGTCGCCGGGCGCCTACACGCGCCTGCGCGTGCGCGACGGCGGACACGGCATGGACGCGGAGACGCGCCAGCGCGTGTTCGAGCCGTTCTTCACCACCAAGGAGGTGGGGCTCGGACAGGGGCTGAGCCTGTCCACGGCCTACAGCATCGTCCGCGGACAGGGCGGAACAATCCTGGTGGACAGCGAGCCGGGCAGAGGAACGACCATGGACGTACTGCTGCCGACCGTTCTACAACCGGATCTGGTTCCGCCGACGTGACAACCGTGGCGGGCGATCGAAGCGCAGCGGAGGAGTCTATGGCGAACATCCTGGTGGCCGACGACGATCACATGGTCCGGCAGGTGTTGCGGACCACCCTTGAGCGCGCCGGGCACCATGTCGCGGTGGCCGGCAGCGGCACGGAGGCCCTGCGGCTGATGGAGAAGCAGGCGTTCGACATCGCGGTGCTCGACGTCATCATGCCGGAGAAGGAAGGCATCGGCACGCTGATCGAGGCGCGCCAGAAGCACCCGGGCATGAAGACCATCATGATGTCCGGCGGCGGCCGCACGGGGCGCTTCGACTACCTGGAGATGGCGAAGCGGCTGGGCGCCGAGCACACGCTGCAGAAGCCCTTCCCGCACAAGAGCCTGCTCGACCTCATCGACCTGTGCCTGAAGGACACGGGACGGCGGTAGGGAGGGGCGTTAATCTCCCCTCCCCGTCACCCAGCGCTCGGCGAAGGCATCGGGCGGCTGGGGGCGGCCGAACAGGAAACCCTGGCCGCAGTCGCAGCCGAAGTCCCGCAGGCGGTCGCGCTGATCGGCGGTCTCCACCCCTTCGGCGACGACGGTCAGGTCGAGTTCGTGGGCCAGCATGATGACGGCGCGCACGATCTTCTCGTGCGGGCGGCTGGTCGTCATGCGGGCGACGAACGACTTGTCGATCTTGACCTGCGCGATGGGGAACTGGTGCAGGTGGCTGAGCGAGGACCAGCCGGTGCCGAAATCGTCCAGGGAGAACTGCACGCCCATCGCCACCAGCGCCTCCATGGCCCGCCGGGTGCGGACCCCGTCGCCGAGCAGCGCGGTCTCCGTCAGCTCCAGCTTCAGCAGCGCGGGCGGCAGGCCGCTGTCGCGCAATAACCCGGTGATCATGGCTTCCAGGTCGGCGCGCTCGAATTGCACGGCGGAAATGTTGACCGCCACCGGCGCGGCAAGGCCGTGGCTCCGCACCCACCCGGCGAAGCGCCGCACCGCGACCGACAACACGTGCTCGCCCAGCGGCAGGATGAGGCCGGTCGTCTCGGCCAGCGGGATGAAGCGGTCCGGCGGCACGGGCGTGCCGTCCGGCCCGTCCCAGCGGGCCAGCGCCTCCGCGCCGACCATCCGGCCGCTGCGCAGGCAGACCTGCGGCTGGAAATGCACGTCGAGGCTGCGGCTCTCGACGGCGGCGCGCAGGCCGCTTTCCATCAGAAGTGCGGCGCGGACCTCGTCCTCCCCGCCGCTGTAGCGGGCGATCTTGGCGGCGCCGCGCAGGCGCACGCCCGCCATCGCCGCCCCGGCGTGGCGGAGCAGCGCCTCCGCCGACGCGCCGTCGTGCGGGAACACGGCGAACCCGATGCTGGCGCTGGGGGAAATGGCGACGCCGCCGTCCTCGACCGACTCGGCGACGGCGCCCAGCATCCGCCGGGCGCGGGCGGCCAGTTCCTCCTCCTCGCCGGCATCGGCCAGCAGGATGCCGAACTCGTCGCTGCCGATGCGCGCCAGGGCGTCGTCCGGGCCCAGGAGGGCGGACAGGCGGCGCGCGACCGCAGTCAGGACGGCGTTGCCGAAGGCGTGGCCGAGCGCCTCGTTGATCAGGCGGAAGCGGTCGATGTCGAGGTCGAGCAGCGCGAAGCGCGTACCGGCCGTCTGGTGGCGGACAACCGCCTCGCGCAGAACGTGTTCGAACAGCGGGCGGTTGTAGACGCCCGTCAGCTCGTCGAAGTAGGAGACCTGGAGCAGCCGCTCCTCGGTCGAGACCCCGTCGGTCATGATTGAGGGTCCTTGGCGTGGGCGTCGTTGGCGTGGGCGTCGTTGGCGTGGGCGTCGTTGGGGTCGGCGTAGACGTGCGCGTAGGCGTCGCCCAGTTCGAAGGGTTCGATCTCGCGCAGCCGTTCCACGTCGGGCCCGATGATCTCGCCGCCGACGTATTCGAAGCCGTCGCAGACCGCCGCCGCCAGCAGGCTGAGCGTGCGCACGCCGTGAACGTAGCTGCGCAGCCCGAAACGGTCGGCGCGGGCGCGGAAGATCTGCAGCTTGCGGATGATATCGGCCTCCGGCAGATCCAGGTCGTCGATGTCGGCGCCAACGGCGTGGACGCCGAGGCCGACGAAATCCTCGAACCGGGGATAGTCGATGCCCACCCGCACCAGAACCGCGCGGCCCGAGCCCTTCAGCGCGTTCAGCGCCGCCGGCAGGTGCAGGGCCGTCATGCTGCCCGCCGGCTCGATCAGTTCCCACACCAGCAGCGGACGCAGGTGCGGCGCGATGCTCCGGCACAGCCCCAGGAACTCCCGGCTGATCGGGCCGCCGGCCAGGGTGGAGTGGTGCACGGGAACGACCAGGACGCCCTTGCCCGGGCGCTTGCCCAGCGCGTCCAGCCCAGCCACCGCCTTCAGCGCCACGACGCGGTCGATCAGCGCCACGAGGCGGCTGTCGGCGGTGTCGGGCAGCAGGGCGTTGCCGGCGACCAACCGCGCCCCGGCGCGCATCGCGACGTGGCAGAGCCGGGCGTTGATGATCTGCCGCGGGACATGCCAGAGCGGGCTGTACAGGAACGCCAGTTCGGCGTTCTCCAGGTCCTCCTCGAAGCGCGGCACGGCCACCAGCCCGGCACCGGCGGCCATCAGCGCGGCCTCCGTCCGCTCGATCAGCCCGCGCAGCACGGCCAGCAGGGCGGCGGCGTTGCCCTTGCCGGCGGCAGGGGAAGACGGGGAGTGCGGCAGCGCCGTCCAGGCCGGATCCGCCGGCATCCCGGCGGCGACCGCCTTCGGCACGGTGGCCGCCAGCGCGCACTCGGCGTCGCGCAACAGGTCGAGCAGCGCGGCCAGCCGGTCGGGGGTGGGCGCCGCGACGGGCGCCGCCCCCCTGGGCGGAGTGGCTGTAAGCTCCTGTTCGATTTGCCGGAGCATATCCTCGATGACGGGGGTCAGGCCCCCCTGCGGGGTGTCCGGACGGGCGGCGTCGCGGGCGCTGTACTGGTCCGCCTGGCCGAGAAGCGCATTGAGCGCGTCGGCGGTGTCAAACCGCGTGATGTCGACGCTGCCGTCGAAACGGGTGGTGGCGCTGCACACGTCGATGGCGCTCATGGCGGCGTTCTGGCCGAACAGCTTCCCGGCGATCTCGTCGGCGATCAGCGCGCATTTCAGCCGCGCCTCCGCCTCCGACAGGCCGTCGAAGACGATGACGTAGACGCCGTCCTCGCAGCGCGAAAAGAAATCACGCGCCGACAGGCGGCGCGACAGGCTGAGGCGGATCAACTGGTCGACCTTGTCGGCCAGCGCCGGCCAGCGCGGGCCGAAACGCTCCGCCAGCTTGCCGAGGTTCAGCAGGTGCACCCGGCCGCCGACGACGGTGCCGCTGCGGGCCAGCACCTCCTGCACCTTCCGCTGGAAATCGGCCTTGGCCTGCGGGACCTGAACGGGTTCGACGGGATCGGCCGCCCTGGACGGCTTCACGGGGGCCGCGGCGCTGCGCTCCGGTTCGCCGGATAAGAGGGTGAGAAAGCGGTCGAACAGCGTCATGTCGACCGCTCCGCGACAAGGGGCGAGGCGTGGAATGCCTTCTGGTCGTCGATCATCATGTGCGGGATGAGCCGAGTCTCGACCCAGTGTTCCAGGGTGTCCGGAATGCCGTCGAGGAAACCCAGCATCTCCTCCTCCCGCAGCGCCGCCAACTCGTGCGCGAGCTTCTCGTGCTGATGCCGGTGCTCCGTCACCAGAAGAGAGCCGATGGCAGTGAAATATCGATCCTCATCCTCGAAATGTTTGGTCGTGTACAGGCCCAACGCGTCGAATGCCTGCCCGATCACCGCCTCGCCCTTGCCCGACGTGACGGCATCGAACAGGAGATTAGCCAGCACAAGAAGCTGCCGGTGCTGACCATCGATGGTTTGGTCGCCGACCTCATACTCCGGCTTCCATGCAAACCGTGCCGATCCCATGACGTGCGCCCCTCGATACCTACGCGAGTATTCTTACGGCCCACACAGGATAGCAAGCTAAGATGAGCGAGTGGTTAAGACCCCAGTGCAATCACGACTGGCTTTTCCGATGCGGTGCCGCGACGAAAGAGACGTTCCGCAGCGCCGGGCTCCCGCGCGGACGCCGATGATCGTGGTGGCAAGTTGAACTGGACTCCGTGCTGGGCGGCGGAGTTCCACGGCGACCGGGAGTCGATACTGGCAGTGTGTGGAGAGTCCGAGCCCACGCGCAAACCCCCCGGTCCTTTCGGACCGGGGGGTTTGCGTATCGGTGGTTGCGGGGGCAGGATTTGAACCTGCGACCTTCAGGTTATGAGCCTGACGAGCTACCGGGCTGCTCCACCCCGCGGCAAAGGCTGTGCTTGGGGTGCGGAGGTCTGTGAGGAGGGTTGTTTTGTCGATCGCGGTGCGTGCGCGCCGGGAAGACCTGGCGGCGACCTACTCTCCCACGCCTTAAGACGCAGTACCATGGGCGCTGAAGGTTTTCACGGCCGAGTTCGGGATGGGATCGGGTGTTGGGGCCTTCGCCATGACCACCAGGTCATCCCGGCGCGCACGCGGCGCGATCGCGGTGAAAGTGACGAGGAACTCTTGCGACGGTTTGGTCGGTAAACGGGCTTGCTGCTGCGCGCGGCGCAAACGCAGGTGCGACTCTCGGGCCTTGCGGCCCTGCGAGCGCAGAGGATCAAGCCGATCGAGGGATTAGTACCGGTC
>DASPIO010000302.1:0-31759 GCA_035629155.1 Azospirillum sp.
GGCTTCGACGTCATCCAGGCGTGCAACCCGCCGGACGACATCTTCCTGGTGGCCGGGTTCTTCAAGCTGCTGTTCGGCACGCGCTTCATCTTCGACCACCACGACCCGGTGCCGGAGATGTTCCTGGCCAAGTTCGGCCGCAGGGGATGGCTGTACCGCGCCACGCTGCTGGCCGAGCGCTGCACCCTGAAGCTCGCCGACCGCGTGGTGACCACCAGCGAGGCGCTGCGCCGCATCGCCGTGGAGCGCGGCGGCCGGGATTCCAGAGAGGTGACGCTGGTGCGCAGCGGCCTCGACCTCGACCACGTGCCGGCGGTGGCGCCGGTGCCGGCGCTGAAGCACGGGGCGGCGCACCTGCTGCTCTACGTCGGCGTCATGGGGGCGCAGGACGGCGTCGACCGGCTGCTGAAGGCGCTGCAGGTGCTGGTCGCCCGCGGCCGCACCGACGTGCATCTGGCGCTGGCCGGCGCCGGCCCGCAGTTCGAACCGATGCGGGCGCTGGCCCGCGAGCTGGGCGTGGACGGCCGGTGCACCTTCCACGGCTATCTCACCGGCCGCCCGTTCTTCGAGCTGCTGGCGACGGCCGACCTGGGCGTCTGCCCCGACCCGCCGAACGCCTACAACGACAAGATCTCCATGAACAAGCTGATGGAGTACATGGCCTTCCGCCTGCCGGTCGTGCAGTTCGGCCTGACCGAGGACTGCGCCATCGCCGGCGGTGCCGGGCTGACGGCGCCGGGCTCCGATCCGGCGAACCTCGCCGACCGCATCGCCGAACTGCTCGACGACCCGGACCGGCGCCGCCGCATGGGTGAGATCGGGCGGGAGCGGGTGGAGCGGCTGTTCGACTGGCGCCGACAGATGCACGCCTATCTCGGCGTCTACGACGCCGTGCTGGCCGGCCGGCCGGCGGTGGCGGCGCGCTGAGGGTGTCACGGTAAAGGCGGGGGAAAGGGGGAAGCATGTGCGGCATCGCCGGTTGGATCGCGCGGCGGGGGGAAGGGTTTCCGGCCCACGCGCTCGACCTCATGCTGGCGTTCGTGCGGCACCGCGGGCCGGACGATTCGGGTGAGATGGCCGCCGGGTCCGCCGACGGCTTCGCGGAAGTGGCGCTGGGCCACCGGCGGCTGTCGGTCATCGACCTGGAGGGCGGGCACCAGCCGATGACGCTGCCCGACGGCACGGCCATCACCTTCAACGGCGAGATCTACAACCACCGTGAACTCCGCGCCGAGCTGGAACGGGCCGGCGCCGCCTTCACCACCGCCAGCGACACCGAGGTGCTGCTGCACGGTTACCGCGCGTGGGGGACGGACGGGCTGCTCGCCCGCCTCAACGGCATGTTCGCCTTCGCCCTGTGGGACCCGGCGGCCGGCCGGTTGCTGCTGGCGCGCGACCCGTTCGGCCAGAAGCCGCTGTTCTTCCTGCACCGCGGCGGCACGCTGGCCTTCGCCTCCGAGATCAAGGCGCTGCTGACGCTGCCGGGGGTGGAGCCGCGCCTCGACCGCCGGGCGCTGGCCCACTACTTCGACTGGCTGTTCGTGCCGGCCCCGCGCACCCTGTTCGCCCGCATCAAGAAACTGCCGCCGGGCACCGCCGCCGTGTGGGAGCGGGGAGCCTTGCGCCACTGGGCCTTCTACACCCCGCCCGACGCGCTGCCCCGCCAGCCCCTGCCGGAGGGCGACCCGCCGGAGCTGCTGCGGTCCGCGCTGGAGGCGGCGGTGGCCCGCCACATGGTGGCGGACGTGCCGGTCGGGGCCTTCCTGTCCGGCGGGCTCGACTCCTCCTCCGTCGTGGCGCTGATGGCGCGGCACGCCGGGCGGCCGGTGGAGACCTTCTCCATCGGCTTCGCGGAAGCCGCGTACAGCGAACTCCCTTACGCCCGCAACGTCGCCCGGCACCTCGGCTGCCGCCACCACGACGTGGTGTTCTCCGAGCGGGAGCTGATCGACCTGCTGCCGCGCGCCACGTGGCACCGCGACGCTCCGGTTTCCGAGCCGGCGGACCTGCCGCTGCTGCTCTTGAGCCGTCTGGCGCGCGAGTCGGTCACCGTCGTGCTGTCCGGCGAGGGGGCGGACGAGTTGCTGGGCGGCTACCCCCGTGATATCGCGGAGCCGTGGGTGGCCGATTACCAGCGCGTCGTCCCGCCGCCGCTGCACCGCGCCCTGGCGGGGCCGCTGGCGGCGCTGCTGCCCTACGGTGCCCGCCGCATGAAGATCCTGGCCGGCGCGCTGGGGGAGGCGGGCTTCGGCCCGCGGGCTCGGATGTGGCTGGGCGAGCCGGAGGCGGCGGCGCTCCGCCCCGGCGCCACGGCGGCGCTGCCCGATCCGCACGGCGACACGGCGCTGCGCCGTATGCTGGCCTTCGAGCAGACGGTGTGGCTGCCCGACAATCTGCTGGAGCGCGGCGACCGCATGACCATGGCGCACGCGCTGGAGGGGCGCATGCCCTTCCTGGACCGGGAGTTCGCGGATCTGGCCGGGCGCCTGCCGGACGCATGGCGGGTGCAGGGCTTCACCGGCAAGCGCGCGTTGCGCGTCGCCATGGCGCCGCTGTTGCCGGCCGAGGTGCTGCGGCGGCCGAAAGTTGGCTTCCGCCTGCCGGTGCACCGCTGGTTCCGCCAGGGGATGCGCCACTATCTGACCGACCACCTGGACGGGCCGGACAGCCGCCTGCACGCCCTGTTCCCGGCCGCCGCGCTGCGAGCCCCCCTGGACGACCACCTGCGCGGCCGCCGCAACCATGAAAAGCTGCTGTGGGCGCTGCTGACGCTGGAGGTCTTCCTGCGCACCTTCCGCCCCACGGTGTGACGGGGCATTCCATAGGTTTGCGCCTGTATGCGTGCGAAGCTCTTCTCGGTCATATTCGACAAATTGCGACATAAGCATGCATGCGCTGGATTCGAGCAAAATTGCGGTGCTATGGGTGCCTTTCGGATTTGATGTGCATGGAGCTGCACAATGGAAAAAGGCATTCTGTCATGGCGGACGGCCGGCGCGGCCGTGGCGGCGCTGTACCTTCTGGCCGGGACCGGTCCGGCGCAGGCACAGGCGGCCGTCGAGCCGGCGGACCCGACCGTGGTGGTGACCGAACAGGGCACCATGGCGGGCGTCATCGGCAACGGCGTGCGCGAGTTCCGGGGCATCCCCTACGCGCTGCCGCCCACCGGCGACCGGCGCTGGGCGCTGCCGCAGCCGGCCAAGGGCTGGACGGGCGTGCTCGACGCGACGCGCTACGCCAGCGCCTGCCCGCAGGTCGAGCGCTACGGCATCCCCGAGAAGAGCGAGAACGAGGACTGCCTGTACCTCAACGTCACGGCCCCGGCCCCAGCCCCCGGCGGGCGTCCCGCCGCCGGCAAGCGGCCGGTGATCGTGTGGATCCACGGCGGCGCCTTCGTCGGCGGCTCCAGCGGCCTGTACGACCTCAGCGCCATCGCCAAGGCGGGCGACGCGGTGGTGGTGTCGATGAATTACCGCCTGGGCGTCTTCGGCTTCATGGCGCACCGGGCCTTCGACGCGGACTTCAACGGCGGCTACGGCCTGGAGGACCAGCGCGAGGCGCTGCGCTGGGTGCAGAAGAACATCGAGAAGTTTGGCGGCGATCCCACCAACGTCACCGTGGCCGGTGAATCGGCCGGCGGGGCCGGCGTGTGCATGCACGTTCTGGCGCCCGAGCGCACCACCGGCCTGTTCCACAAGGCGATCATCCAGAGCGGCGGCTGCACCCACAAGCTGCGCTCCTGGCAGGAGGGGGCCGACGCGGTGGGCAAGCGGGTGGCGGAGATCGTCGGCTGCACCGGCGACGACGCGCTGGCCTGCCTGCGCAAGGCGCCGGTCAAGGACCTGCTCGCCGCCGGCTCGAAGGTGGGCGAGACCGACCTGATGGCCTATGCGCCCGTCTACGGCAACAAGGTGGTGCCGCTGCAGGGCGACGAGGCGCTGGGCACGGGCCGGTTCGTCAAGGTGCCGATGCTGCACGGCGGCAACCGCAACGAGCTGCGCCTGTACGTCGCCTACTACCTCATCGCCGGCAAGCTCGTGACGCGCGACAACCTCGCCGACTGGCTGGACAAGACCTATCCCGGCTTCGCGGATCGGGTGCGGACGGCCTATCCGTTGGACAACACGCTGTCGGCGGCGGCGTCGCTGGGCAGCATCATGTCCGACTTCGATCCGGGCAACGGCCTCAACAACTGCGTCTACCTGCGCACGGCGCAACTGGCCTCGAAGTACGTGAAGGTCTTCCAGTACGAGTTCGCCGACGAGGGCGCACCGGACGTGGTCGCCAACCCCGGCATGCGGATGGGGGCCGTGCATTCCGCCGAACTGCCCTACCAGTTTCCCGGCTACTCCAACACCATGGCCCGCGACCTGCCCCCGCTGAAGGAGCCGCAGCGCACGCTCGCCGCCCAGATGATGGCGTACTGGACCAGCTTCGCCCGCACCGGCGCGCCGGTGGCCGAGGGTTCGCCGGTGTGGACGCAGTTCGTGTCCGACAAGGCCGTCTTCCGCTTCGCGCCGGACGCGCTCGGCTACTTCGACGCCGGCGAGGCCCACAAGTGCGACGTCTGGCGTGGCCTGTACCCGGAGCGTCTGGCGAAGACCTACTGATCGCCTGACACCCTGTTATCGTAGGTTGGGTTGAGCCGTAGGCGAAAACCCAACGTGTTCGCCATGCGAAGGGCGTTGGGCTTCGCCGACGCTCAATCCAGCCTGCGACGGTTTCCTCCACCCCACCCACGCGGGCAGGTTAAAACCCGCTCAAACGGGTGGTGTCCCTTGCGCGGACGGGCCGTTGCGCGCAATCTATATGGGATAAGCGGCCCCGGCCGTAAGACAAGCCCGCCCCCAACGAAGGGCGGAGCGTGGAGGAAGCATGATGCCCAGGCAGGACCGCCGCACGCGCGCGGCGGCTGACGACGTGTCTCCGTCCGCCCCCATACCGGCCCGTAGGATGGGAGGCGCGACGTGAAACCCACCGATACCACCACTCCCGAGTACTTCCACAAGGTCGTCGATTGCCAGTACGCCTGTCCGGCGCACACGCCCGTTCCGGAATACATCCGGCTGATCGCCGCGGGCCGCTATGATGACGCGTACCTGATCAACTGGAAGTCCAACGTCTTCCCCGGCATCCTGGGCCGCACCTGCGACCGCCCGTGCGAGCCCGCCTGCCGCCGCGGCCGGGTCGAGGACGAACCGGTGGCGATCTGCCGCCTGAAGCGCGTCGCCGCCGACAACAAGACGCCGGAATCCGTCCGCGCCCGCTTTCCCAGGGTGCCCACGGAGAAGAACGGCAAGCGCGTGGCGCTGATCGGCGCCGGCCCAGCCTCGCTCACCGTGGCCCGCGACCTGCTGCCGCTGGGCTACGCCGTCACCCTGTTCGAGGGGGAGGCGAAGGGCGGCGGCTTCATGCGCAGCCAGATCCCGCGCTTCCGCCTGCCCGACAGCGTGCTGGACGAGGAGGTGGACCAGATCGTCGACATGGGCGTCGACGCCCGCTTCGGCACCTGGATCGGCAGCCTGAAGGCGGTGCTGGACGAGGGCTACGATGCCGTGTTCATCGGCACCGGCGCCCCGCGCGGCCGCGACGTGGACGTGCCCGGCCGGCGGGAGGGGGCGGCCAACATCCACATCGGCATCGACTGGCTGGCCAGCGTCTCCTTCGGCCACGTGGAAAAGATCGGCAGGCGCGTCATCGTGCTGGGCGGCGGCAACACCGCCATGGACTGCTGCCGCACCGCTCGCCGTCTGGGGGGCGAGGACGTGCGCGTGGTGGTGCGCAGCGGCTTCGCCGAGATGAAGGCCTCGCCCTGGGAAAAGGAGGATGCTCAGCACGAGGGCATCCCCATCCACAACTTCCTGGTTCCCAAGGAATTCACCCACGCCGATGGCAGGCTGACCGGCGTCGTCTTCGAGAAGGTCGAGGCCCGGTACGACGAGAAGGGCCGCCGCAGCCTGCTGCCGACCGGCGAACCGGACGTGCATATGGAATGCGACGACGTGCTGGTCGCCATTGGCCAGGACAACGCCTTTCCCTGGATCGAGCGCGACATCGGGCTGGAGTTCGACCGCTGGGGCCTGCCGGTGGTCGATCCGGTCACGCACCAGACGACGCTGCCCCGTGTGTTCGTCGGCGGCGACGCGGCGTTCGGGCCGAAGAACATCATCACCGCCGTCGCCCACGGGCACGAGGCGGCCATCTCCATCAACCTGCTCTGCCAGGGGCAGGATGTGCACGACCGGCCGCCGCCGCACGTGACGCTCATCAGCCAGAAGATGGGCATCCACGAGTGGAGCTATGACAACGACGTCTCCACCGACAAGCGCCACAAGGTGCCGCTGCTCGACACCGCGCAGGCCCTGAGGGACGTCCGTGTCGAGGTCGAACTCGGCTACGACGGGCGGCTGGCGTGGCAGGAGGCGCAGCGCTGCCTGAACTGCGACGTGCAGACGGCCTTCGCCACCAACCTGTGCATCGAGTGCGACGCCTGCCTCGACATCTGCCCGATGGACTGCCTGACCATCGCGCAAGACGCCGAGGACGAGGGAGAATTGCGCACGCGCCTGAAGGCGCCCGCCGAGAACCGCACCCAGGCCGTCTACGTCTCCACCGCGCTGAAGACCGGGCGCGTGATGGTGAAGGACGAGGACGTGTGCCTGCACTGCGGCCTGTGCGCCGAGCGATGTCCGACAGGTGCCTGGGACATGCAGAAATTCTTCCTGGAAATGAGCCACGCGGGGTCCGCATGCCGCAGCCGCTGACCAGTACCAACGACTTCGTCGTCAAGTTCGCCAACGTCAACGGCTCCGGTTCGGCCAGCGCCAACCTGCTGTTCGCGAAGTCCATCCTGCGCATGGGCGTGCCCGTGGCGCCGCGCAACATTTTCCCCTCCAACATCCAGGGCCTGCCCACCTGGTACGAGGTGCGCGTGTCCGGTGCCGGCCATCGCGGCCGGCGCGGCGGCGTGGACCTGATGGTCGCCATGAACCCGCAGACGTGGGAGCGCGACGTGGCGGAGGTGGAGCCGGGCGGCTACCTGCTCTATGACAGCACCAAGCCGCTGCCGGCCAGCAAGTTCCGCGACGACGTCACCGTCATCGGCGTGCCGCTGACCGGCATCTGCAACGCCGAATACGCCGACCCGCGCCAGCGCCAGCTTTTCAAGAACATCCTCTACGTCGGCGTCCTGTCGGCGCTGCTGGGCATCGACCCGGCGGAGATCGAACGGCTGCTGGCCGAGCAGTTCAAGGGCAAGGACAAGCTGGTCGCCACCAACGTGCACGCCTTGCACCTCGGCCGCGATTACGCGCTGGCCAACCTGACGTGCCCCATCGGGTTGCGCGTCGAGCGCTCCGACGCCGTGGGCGAGCGCATCTTCGTCGATGGCAACAACGCCGCCGGCCTGGGCTGCGTCTACGGCGGGGCGACGGTGGCCGGATGGTACCCGATCACCCCGTCCACCTCTGTGGCCGAAGCCTTCGCCAAGCACTGCAAGAGGCTCCGCGTCGATCCGGAGACCGGCAAGAACCGCTATGCCATCGTGCAGGCGGAGGACGAGCTGGCCGCCATCGGCATGGTGATCGGCGCCGCCTGGAACGGCGCGCGCGCCTTCACCGCCACCTCCGGCCCCGGCGTGTCGCTGATGCAGGAGTTCCTGGGGCTGGCCTACTTCGCCGAGATCCCGGCGGTGCTGATCGACGTGCAGCGCGGCGGCCCGTCCACCGGCATGCCAACGCGCACGCAGCAGTCGGACGTGCTGACCTGCGCCTACGCCTCGCACGGCGACACCAAGCACGTGCTGCTGTTCCCCGAGGACCCGAAGGAGTGCTTCGACTTCGCGGTCCAGGCGCTTGACCTCGCCGACCGGCTGCAGACGCCGGTGTTCGTCATGACCGACCTGGACATCGGCATGAACGAGTGGCTGTGCGAGCCCTTCACCTGGGACGACAGCCGCCGCATGGACCGCGGCAAGGTGATGACGGCGGAAGAGCTGGAAGCCGGCAAGGATTTCGGCCGCTACAAGGACGTGGACGGCGACGGCATCCCGTACCGCACCTATCCCGGCACACACCCCGCGCGCGGCGCCTACTTCACCCGCGGGACCAGCAAGGACCCTTACGCCCGCTATTCGGAGGAAGGGGCGGTGTACGTGGACAACGTGCAGCGCCTGCTGCGCAAGTTCGCCACCGCCCGCCGTCTGGTGCCCGCCCCGGTGCCGCGCAAGGCCAGGCAGCCGACGCGCTTTGGCGTCATCCACTACGGCTCCACCGGCCCGGCGATGACGGAGGCGCTGGAGGTGCTGGAAGGGCGGGGGCTGCACGTGGACGCGCTGCGCGTGCGCGGCTTCCCCTTCGACGACAGTGTCATCGAGTTCATCGAGCGGCACGACACGGTGTTCGTCGTTGAACAGAACCGCGACGCGCAGCTTCGCACGCTGCTGATCAACGAGGGCGCCATCGACCCGGCCAAGCTGATGCCGGTGCTGCACTATGACGGCACGCCCATCACCGCGCGCTTCATCGTCTCGGCGATATCCGAGAAGCTGTCCGCCTACAACGTCGCACCTCTGCGCAAGGTGGTGTCATGACCTACCTGAGGCCCAAGCTTCACCACCCCTCGCTGCCCGCCAACGCGCTGGGCTTCACCCGGCGCGACTACGAGGGGGCGGTGTCCACGCTGTGCGCCGGCTGCGGCCACGATTCCATCAGCGCCGCGATCGTTCAGGCGTGCTTCGAACTGGACCTGCCGCCGCACCGCCTCGCCAAGTTGTCGGGCATCGGCTGTTCGTCAAAGACGCCGACCTACTTCCTCGGCGCCTCGCACGGCTTCAATTCGGTGCACGGGCGCATGCCGTCGGTGCTGACCGGGGCCAACCTCGCCAACCGCGACCTCGTTTATCTGGGCGTGTCGGGCGACGGCGACAGCGCATCGATCGGGCTGGGGCAGTTCGTGCACTCCATCCGGCGCGGCGTGAACATGCTGTACATCGTCGAGAACAACGGCGTGTACGGCCTGACCAAGGGCCAGTTCTCGGCCACCGCCGACAAGGGCTCCAAGTCGAAGAAGGGCCAGGTCAACCTGGACGAGCCCATCGATCTGGTGGGCCTCGCGCTCCAGATGGGCGCCACCTTCGTGGCGCGCGGCTTCTCCGGCGACAAGGGGCAACTCGTGCCGCTGATCAAGGCGGCGATCCGCCACCGCGGGGCCGCCTTCATCGACGTGCTCAGCCCTTGCGTGACCTTCAACAACCACGCCGGCTCGACCAAGAGCTACGACCACGTCCGCGCCCACAACGAGGCACTCAACCGCCCGGACTTCGTGCCGCCGAAGGCGGAGATCGTGGCGGAGGTGGAGCCCGGCACGGCGCGCGACGTGACGCTGCATGACGGATCGGTGGTGCGGCTGCGCGCCCTGGCGGCCGACTACGACGTGCACGACCGTGTCGCCGCCATGAACCATCTGGCCGGCCTGCAGGAGCAGGGCGAGATCGCCACCGGCCTGATCTACGTGGAGCCCGACGCCGAGGACCTGCACGAGCACCTGAACACCGTCGACACGCCGCTCAACCAACTCGGCGACGCGGAGCTGGTGCCGGGTGCCGCGGCGCTGGCGGCGCTGAACGCCGGGTTGCGCTGAAGCCCTCGTCCGGCGGGTGCGCCAAAGGGGTGCACCCGATCGGATGCGCCGCTTCCCCTTTTGCCTTTTCCCGCTCCACCGCCGCGCGGCGGTAGCCTGGGGCAAACTGTTTCAGGCGGGGGAGGGAAACCGCATGGACCGGCGTACGGCGTTGCGTGTGATCGGATGGTCGGCCGTCGGGCCGGGACTGGTGCTGGCCGGCTGCGCCGACATGGATGCCCCACCGGAGCCGCCGGGGCTGGCGCAGGCCGGCGACTACCGCCTTGGCGCCGGCGATGCCATCCGCATCACCGTCTTCGGCGAGCAGCCGTTGTCCGGCGAGTTCCGGGTGGACGGCAGCGGCCGCATCGCCATGCCGCTGATCGGCGAGGTGCCGGCCAAGGACCGCACCACGCGCGAGCTGGAACGGGAAATCGCCCGCCGCCTGTCCCCGGCCTACGTCCGCGACGCCAAGGTCAGCGCCGAGGTGCTCACCTTCCGCCCCTTCTTCATCCTGGGCGAGGTGCGCACGCCCGGCCAGTACCCCTACGTCAGCGGCATGACGGCGCTGTCGGCGGTGGCGATGGCCGGCGGCTTCACCTACCGCGCCCGCCAGGACGTGGTGTTCGTCTCCCGCGGCCGCGACCCGGAGCGCAAGGTCTACAAGGCGCCGATCACCACGCCCGTCATGCCCGACGACGTCGTCCGCGTCGCCGAGCGCTATTTCTGAGCGCTATGTCTGGGCTTGGGCCTCCGGCTGCTTCTCCGGTGCCGCGTCGGCGAAGGCGGGCAGGGTCATGCACTCCGCGGCGATGCGGCGGATGGTGGGGTAGGGCGTCAGGTCGGTGTTGAAGCGCTGGGCGTTGAACACCTGCGGCAGCAGGCAGACGTCGGCCAGCGTCGGCGTGTCGCCGTGGCAGAAGCGCCCGGTCGCCGGGCTGCCGGCCAGTTCCGTCTCCAACCCGTCGAAGCCCACTGTCACCCAGTGCCGGTACCAGGTGTCGCGCGCCTCCTGCTCATGGCCCAACGGCGATTCCAGGTACTTGAGCACACGCAGGTTGTTGATCGGGTGGATGTCGCAGGCGATCGCCTGGGCCAGCGCCCGCACCCGCGCCCGCTCGCGCAGACCGTGCGGCAGCAGCGCCGGTTCGGGGTGCGCCTCCTCCAGGTACTCGATGATCGCCATCGACTGCGTCAGGACGGCGCCGTCATCCAGCTCCAGCGCCGGCACCAGCCCCTGCGGGTTCAGCGCCAGGAACTCCGGCGACCGATGCTCGGACCGGCGCAGGTGGTGGCTGAGGTACTCGTACGGCAAGCCCTTCAGGTTGAGGGCGATGCGCACCCGGAACGAGGCGGAGCTGAGATAGTAGTTGTGCAGCTTCATGGGTCGGCTTTCCGTTCAAACACCCAGATACTTGTGCCGCAGGTCGGGGTCGGCGGCCAGCGTGTCGCCGTCGCCGTGCCAGACGACGCGGCCCTTCTCGACGATGAAGTGGCGGTCGGCGATTTCGATCAACGCGTCGACGTTCTTGTCCACCACCAGGATCGCCTGCCCCTGCGTCTTCAGCGCGGCGAGGCAGCGCCAGATCTCGATGCGGATCAGCGGCGCCAGCCCCTCCGTCGCCTCGTCCAGGATCAGCAGCTTCGGGTTGGTCAGCAGCGCCCGGCCGATGGCCAGCATCTGCTGCTCGCCGCCCGACAGACGATTGCCCAGGTTGGAGCGCCGCTCCGACAGGCGCGGGAACAGCTCGTAGACCTTCTTGAGGGTCCACTCGCCCTTGGTGGCCGTGGCGACGAGGTTCTCCTCCACCGTCAGGTTGGGGAAGATCTGCCGTCCCTCCGGAACCAGACCCAGGCCGGAGCGGGCCACCTTGTAGGCCGGTTGCCCGTGGATCGCCTTGCCGGAGAAGCGAACCTCGCCGCCCTTGGGACGGACGATGCCCATGATGGTGTGGATGGTGGTGGTCTTGCCCATGCCGTTGCGGCCCAGCAGCGTCACCACCTGCCCCGCGTCCACCGACAGGTCCATGCCGAACAGCACCTGACTGTCGCCGTAGGCGGCCTGAAGCCCTTTTACCTCAAGCATTGAAGAACTCCCCGGCATGCGCCTCCTCGCCCAGGTAGGCGCGCTGGACGTCGGGATCGCGGCGGATCTCGTCGGGCGTGCCGGTGGCGATGGCGCGCCCGTAGACCAGCACGCTGATGCGGTCGGCGAGGCTGAACACCGCGTCCATGTCGTGCTCGATCAGCAGCATGGTGTGCTTGCCGCGCAGTTTGGAGAGCAGGTCCACGATGACGGCGCCATCCTCGCGCCCCATGCCGGCCAGCGGCTCGTCCAGCAGCAGCAGCCTCGGGTTCGTCGCCAGCGCCATGGCGATCTCCAACTGGCGCTGCTCGCCGTAGGACAGGCGCGCGGTGGGCCAGTCGGCGCGGTCGCCAAGGCCCACCTGCTCCAGGCAGCGGCGCGCCGGCTCCACCAGCGCCGGATCGGTCTTCGCGTTGCGCCAGAAGCGGAAGCTGTGCCCCTGGCGCGCCTGTACGGCCAGCGCCACGTTGGCCAGCGCGGTGAACTCGCGGAACACGCTGGTGATCTGGAAGGAGCGCACCATGCCCCGCGCCACCCGCTCCGGCGGCGTCAGCGCGGTGACGTCGGTGCCTTCGAATTCCACACGGCCGGCGTCGGAGCGCAACTCGCCCGCCAACTGGGCGACCAGCGTCGACTTGCCGGCCCCGTTCGGGCCGATCAGCGCGTGGATCTCGCCGTCCTTCAGGTCCAGCGACAGGTTGTCGGTGGCGACCAGCGCGCCGAAGCGCTTCATCAGGCCGCTGACCTTGAGAAGGGGCCGGTCCATCACTTGCCCTCCCGTACCGGCAGCAGGCCGTACAGGCCCTGGCGCGCGTAGATCACGACCAGCAGCAGCATCGGCCC
Source organism: Azospirillum sp. (assembly GCA_035629155.1). Lineage (GTDB taxonomy): Bacteria > Pseudomonadota > Alphaproteobacteria > Azospirillales > Azospirillaceae > Azospirillum. The sequence continues at coordinate 12,548 of DASPIO010000302.1, forward strand.
GAACACCGCCTGCCAATGCTCGGTCCAGCCGGACAGCACCTCCTCCAGCAGCAGGAAGACGAAGGCGCCGACCACGGGGCCGACCAGCGAGCCCATGCCGCCCAGGATGACCATGACGATGATCTCGCCCGAGCGCGTCCAGTGCATCATGGCCGGGCTGACGAAGTTCGCCTGGTTGGCGAGCAGCGCTCCCGCCAGCCCGGCGATGGCGCCGGCCAGCGTGAAGGCCACGAGGCGGTAGCGGAAGACCGGGAAACCGATGTGCGCCATGCGCCGCTCGTTGGCCCTGGCGCCCTGCAGCACCATGCCGAAGCGCGAATTGGTGACCCGCCACAGCAGCAGCCCCACCGCGATCAGCACCCCCAGCGCCACGTAGTAGAAGGAGGTCTTGTCGCGCAACGACACGAGGTCGGAGAAGGTGGAGCGCGCGGCGAGGCTCAACCCGTCGTCGCCGCCGTAGGCGCGCAGCGAGACGAAGAAGAAATAGGCCATCTGCGCGAAGGCCAGGGTGATCATGATGAAGTAGATCCCCTGGGTGCGCAGCGAGATATACCCCACCGCCAGCGCCAGCAATCCAGCGCACAGCATCGCCAGCGGCCACGCGATCCAGCCGCTGTCGGTGCCGGGCAGCAGGCCGAACAGCAGCGTCTCCTCCACCCCATGGTGGGCCAGGATGCCGACCACGTAGGCGCCCACCCCCATGAACATGGCGTGTCCGAAGCACACCAGCCCGCCGTAGCCGAGGATCAGGTCGAGGCTCATGGCCGCCAGCGCGAACACCAGCACGCGGCTGACCAGCGAGATGTAGAACGGCTCGCCCAGCGCCTTGGCGGCGGGCGGCAGGGCCAGGAGGAGGACGGCGAGCAGCATCACCACCCACAGGCGCGCCGAAGGGGCGCGCAGGGCCAGCGGCCCCGTCATCGTGGTCGTATCAGTCATGGGCCGGGAACAGTCCTTGCGGGCGCCAGTAGAGGATGGCCGCCATGAGGATGTAGATCGTCATCTCCGACACCGCAGCCGGCAGCAGCATGCGCCCGAAGGTGTCGCTCAGGCCCACCAGCAGGGCCGCGATGAACGCGCCGCGGATGGAGCCGATGCCGCCGATGACGATGACGACCAGGGTGAGGATCAGCACGCCGTCGCCCATGCCGACCTGCACGGACAGGAGCGGCCCCGCCATGGTGCCGGCCAGCGCCGCCAGCGCGGCCCCCAGCCCGAACACGGCGGTGTAGAGCACGCGGATGTTGACCCCCAGCGCTTCCACCATGGTGCGGTTGCTGGCCCCCGCGCGTATCAGCATGCCGGCGCGCGTGCGGGAGATCAGCAGGTACAGCGCCACCGCCACCACCAATCCGACGCCGATGGTGACCAGCCGGTACAGCGGGTAGGGCGCGCCGGGGATCAGTGTGACCGTGCCCTCCAGCGCGTCCGGCAGGGGCATGAAGACCGCCTGCGGGCCCCAGACGATGCGGGCCATCTCGTTGAAGAAGAGGATCAGGCCGAAGGTCGCCAGCACCTGATCCAGGTGGTCGCGCGCGTAGAAGCGGCGCAGCACCGCCAGTTCCAGCAGCATGCCCAGCGCCAGCACGCCCACGAAGGCGCCGGCGCCGGCCAGCAGGAACGAGCCGGTCAGCCGGAACAGCGTCGCCGCGAAATAGGCGCCCAGCATGTACAGCGAGCCGTGCGCCAGATTGATCAGGTTCATGATGCCGAAGACGAGCGTCAATCCGGCCGCCATCAGGAACAGCATGGTCCCCAGTTGCAGCCCGTTGAGCGTCTGTTCGGCGATGAGCATGGCACTCATGGTCCGCGGGTCTCCGCCTCGGTCGGGAGGGTGTCGTGAGGTGGGGCGGACGTTGGGCTTTCGGCTTCGGCCTCAACCCAACCTACATAGTCCCCGTAGGTTGGGTTGAGCGCAGCGAAAACCCAACGTCATGCGCCTCACTTCATCGCGCAGTCCTTCACGTACGCGTCCTGGTGGTCCTTCATGACCGGGGCGCGGTAGGCGTTGACCAGCCGGCCCTTGGCGTCCTTCACCACCTCGTACAGCGCGTAGTCCTGGATCGGGTAGTTGTTGGTGTTGAAGCGGAAGCTGCCGCGCACGCTCTCGAACTTCGCGTTCTTGATGGATGCCCGCAGCGCCTCGCGGTCCGACACCTTGCCGCCCGCCGCCTTCACCGCGGCGTCCAGCAGGCGGGCACCGTCATAGCCCGTCGCCGCGGCCGGGGAGGGGATGCGGCCGTATGCGGCCTCGAACGCCTCGACGAAGGCCTTGTTGGCGGCGTTCTCCGTGCCTTCCGACCAGAAGGCGGTGCTGTGCGTGCCCAGCGCGGCGTCGCCCACCGCCGGCAGCACCGTCTGGTCCAGCGAGAAGGAGGGGCCGTACAGCGCCACCTCGCCCTTCAGGCCGGACTGCGCGTACTGCTTCAGGAAGTTGATGCCCATGCCGCCGGGATAGAAGTAGAACACCGCCTCCGGCTTGGCCTGCCGGATGGCGGCCAGTTCCGCAGCGTAGTCGGGTTGGTTGAACTGCGTGTAGACCTCGCCGACGACCTGCCCCTTGTAGAAGCGCTTGAAGCCGGCCAGCATGTCCTTGCCCGCCGGGTAGTTCGGCGCCAGCAGGTAGGCGGTCTTGACGCCCTTGTCGGTCAGGTACCGGCCCATCGCCTCCGGCACGTTGTCGTTCTGGAAGGCGACGTTGAAGTAGTAGGGGCTGCACCCCGCGCCGGCGAGTTGCGACGGGCCGGCGTTGATCGACAGGTAGATCGTCTTGTTCTCCAGCACCGGCTTGGCGACCGCCAGCAGCACGTTGGAGAAGTTGATGCCGGTGACGATCTGCACCTTGTCGCGCTCCAGCATGCGCTCGGCCAACTGGACGCCGACGTCGGGCTTGGCCTGATCGTCGCCCTGGACGATCTCGACGTCGACGCCGCCCAGTTTGCCGCCGGCCTGCTTCACGCCGAGCTGGAAGCCGTCCAGCAGCTCGCGCCCCAGCACGCCCTGCGGGCCGGAGAAGGTGGAGATGAAGCCGACCTTCAGCTTTTCCGCGGCATAGGCCGGGGATGCTGCCAGCGGCGCCGCGGCCGCCAGGGCGAGGGTCAGGCCGACTGCGCGTTTCATCATGCGTTCCTCCCAAGGACAGGTCTGTTGCGCTGTCCGCATGCGGCCCCTGCGACGGAGCGTCGCTGCGTTTTTTATTGAACAGCGCGCAGACAATCAGTACGCTGTTGATCAGCATGCTGTCAATCAGTAATGTCAGCAACGACAAGAGGGGCGCTCCGACGCCCTTTCCGAGGAGGAAACCCATGTCCACCCAACTGGGGACGATGGCCGATCTGCCGGCCCAGTACGTCAGCGATCTGGCGGCGATGAGCGTGATCCCGCTGTGGCCGTCGCTGCGCGCCGTGCTTCCCTACGGCGTCCCGAGCCGCGCCACCGTGCCCTTCGCCTGGCGCTACGCCGAGATCCGCGACCACCTGATGCGCGCCGGCGACCTGACGCCGATCGAGAAGGCGGAGCGCCGCGTCCTGGTGCTGTCCAACCCAGGCCTGGGGCTGGAGCGGATGATGGCGACGCCATCCATCTACCTGGGCCTGCAGCTCATCCTGCCGGGCGAGACCGCGCCCAACCACAAACACTCGCCCAGCGCCGTGCGCTTCGTCGTCGAAGGCAACGGCGGCTTCACCTCGGTGGACGGCGAGAAGTGCCCGATGGAGAAGGGCGACCTGATCCTCACCCCGTCCGGCCTGTGGCACGAGCACGGGCACGCGGGCAGCGGCCCGGTGGTCTGGCTCGACGCGCTCGACCTGCCGCTGGTCTACGCGCTGGAGGCGTCGTATTGCATCGAGGGCGAGCCGCAGACCATCCGCAACGCCGCCGACCGTTCGCAGACCACCTACCGCCGCGCCGGCCTCGTGCCCTACGCCTCGCTGAAGGCGAAGCGCGACAATTATCCGCTGATCCGCTTCCCCTGGACCGAGGTGCGGCAGAACCTGACCGACCTGTCCACGGCGGTCGGTCCCGGCGAGGCCGTGCACCTCGCCTACGTGAACCCGGAGACCGGCGAGGAGTGCCTGCCGATCCTGGGATTCTCCGCCCAGATGATCCGCGCCGGGGAAGAGGTGGCGCCGCGCCGCCGCTCGGCCAGCAGCGTCCTGCACGTCATCGAGGGACGCGGCGAGTCGGACATCGACGGCGTCACGCTGCGCTGGGAGGAGGGCGACACCATCGCCATTCCCACCCACGCCACCGTCCGCCACCGCGCCGAGGGCAAGGCCCCGGCCTTCGTCTTCCACGTCGACGACGCGCCGCTGCACCGCAAACTTGGCTTCTACGAGGAGTTCTAAAGGTATGACCGAGTACGTCTTCCCGGCCCCCGCGGTGCCGTCGGTGCCCGTGCGCGGCACCGACGCGCGCTATCCCGTGTCGCGCATCTTCTGCGTCGGCCGCAACTACGCCGCGCACGCCCGCGAGATGGGATTCGACCCCGACCGCGAGCCGCCGTTCTACTTCACCAAGCCGGCCAACGCGCTGGTCGCGTCGGGCAGCGCCGTCGCCTACCCGCCGGGCACCGCCAACTATCATTACGAGATGGAACTGGTCATCGCCATCGGCAAACCGGTGTTCAAGGTGCCGGTGGAACAGGCGCTGGACGCCGTGTGGGGCTACGCCTGCGGCCTGGACATGACGCGTCGTGATTTGCAGATGAAGGCGCGCGAGATGGGCCGCCCGTGGGACCTCGGCAAGGCGTTCGAGGACTCCGCCGTGATCGGCGAACTGGTGCCGGCCTCGGCCACCGGCCACGTCTCCAAGGGCCTGATTCAGCTTTCCGTCAACGGCACGGTGAAGCAGAGCAGCGACCTCGCCGCGCTCATCTGGAGCGTGCCGGAAGTGGTCGCGCACCTTTCGCAGTTCTACCACCTCCAGCCCGGCGACCTGATCTACACCGGCACGCCGGAGGGTGTCGGCGCCGTGGTGGCGGGCGACACGCTGGCGGGCGAGATCGCCGGCGTCGGCACCATCGCGCTGACCATCGGGCCGGCGGCCAACGGAACGCAGGAATGAGCGGACGGAAGACCGCGGTGGAAGGGAAGCGGCGGGCGCGCATGGCCGGCGGGCGTCCGTCCGTGGTATCCGTGCGGTCTTCCTTTCCCGTGGACGCGAGAACCCTCATGCCGCCCGGAGACCTGCACCTCAAGCCTGGCTTCCTGATCCGCCGCGCGCAACAGATCGCCGTGTCGATCTTCCTGGACGAATGCCGGGACTTCGACATCACGCCGATGAACTACGCGGTGATGAAGGTGCTGAAGGCGACGCCGGACCTCGACCAGATCACCCTGGCGCACCGGGCGGCGATCGACCGCTCGACCATCGGCGGTCTGGCCGAGCGGCTGGAGGAGAAGGGCTGGATCCGGCGCATGCCCGGCACCGAGGACCGGCGGCAGAAGCTGCTCTCGCTGACCGAGGAGGGGATGCGCGTGCTGGACTCCGTCGAGCCGGCGGTCGAGCGCTGTCAGCGCCGCATCCTGGGGCCGCTGTCGCCGGAAGAGTGCGCCACCTTCATGACGCTGCTGGAACGCATCGTCGACGAAAACAACGAGGCCAGCCGCGCGCCCTACAAGGTGGGGTAGCGCGGCCCAAAGGGCCGCAAGCGAAGGAATCGTGAGATGCACGTCGGTTTGCGGGTCATCCGCGATGAACACCGTACCCTGGCGGCCGTCGTCGACGGCTTGTCCCAGGTGGCGCGGGAGATGGCGGCCAAGGAAATGGCGCCCGGCCGGGCTAAGCCCGACTTCGCCCTGCTGGACGCCATCATCGCCTACATCGAGGGGTTCCCGGCGCAGCTTCACCACCCCAAGGAGGACAGCGTCCTGTTCCCCGCCGTGCAGCGCCGCACGCGGGAGTTGGACGCGGTGATCGCCGAATTGCACCGCCAGCACGACGAGGACTACCGCCGCGTGGGCGCCCTGCGCGAATCCCTGGCACGGTGGCGGGCCGACGCGGGAGCCGGGGCGGCCTTCGCCGAGGAGGCCACCGGGTACGCCCGCTTCACCATGCGCCACATCACGATTGAAGAAACGCGCATCCTCCACGCCCTGCCCACCCTGCTGACGGCGGAGGACTGGGAGGAGGTCGACCGCGCCTTCGACGCCAACCAGGATCCGATGACGGCGCCGGATCTGGCGGATGACTTCCGCCGCCTGTTCCAGCGCATCGTCCTGCGGGCCCCCGCGCCGCTGGGCCTCGGCGGGTCTTAGTGTGGCTATATGGACAGTATACTGATTATCAGCGTGCTGCGTAACGTTGGGTTTTTCGGCTTACAACCATTCACAAATCCAAAGGGAGCGAAACATGTCCGGAACCGCGAAATTGAAGATGGTCGTAGCCGGCGGCGGCATTGGCGGCCTGTCAGCCGCGCTCGGCCTCGCCAACAAGGGCTGCACGGTCACCGTCCTGGAGCAGGCGCCGGTGCTGGGCGAAATCGGCGCCGGCATCCAGATCGGCCCGAACGCCTTCCACGCCATGGACTACCTGGGCGTCGGCCCGGCCGGCCGCGAGAAGGCGGTCTACATCGACAAGCTGGTGATGATGGACGGCGTCAGCGGCGACCTGATCGCCGAGATGCCGGTGGACGAGCCGTTCCGCAAGCGCTTCGGCAACCCCTACGCGGTGATCCACCGCGCCGACCTGCACGGCGTGCTGCTTGACGCCTGCCGCGCCCACGCGAACATCACCCTGGTCACCAACCAGCGCGTCGTGGCCTACGAGAACACCGCGACGGGCGCCAGCGTCCGCACGGAGTCGGGCGAGACCTTCGCGGGCGACGGCGTCATCGGCTGCGACGGCGTGCGCTCCAAGGTGCGCGAGCAGTTGACCGGCGGCGACCAGTTGCGCCTGTCCGGCCACGTCGCCTACCGCGCCGTGCTGCCGATCGAGCTGATGCCGGAGGACCTGCGCTGGAACGCCGCCACGCTGTGGGCCGGTCCGAAGTGCCACATGGTCCACTACCCGCTGCAGGGCTGGAAGACCTTCAACCTCGTGGCGACCTTCCAGACCGACGTGTCGAACGTCGGCACCAACGAGCCCGGCACGCGGGACGAGATCCTCGGCCGTTTCGGCGACGTGGTGCCGCGCGCCCGCAAGCTGCTGGAGAAGCCCGGCGAGTGGCGCCGCTGGGTGCTGGGCGACCGCGAGCCGATCGGCAACTGGACGGACGGCCGCGTGACCCTGCTGGGCGACGCCGCCCACCCCACGCACCAGTATTTCGCGCAGGGGGCCTGCATGGCGCTGGAGGACTCGGTCTGCCTCGCCGACATGATCGCCCGGTTCGAGGGCGACCTGCCCACCGCCTTCCGCGCCTACCAGGAGGAGCGCATCGTGCGCGCCTACCGTGTCGTGCTGTCGTCGCGCGAGCTTGGCCGCGTCTACCACGCCACCGGCGTGGAGCGTAAGGTGCGCAACGCGTGGCTGGGCTCCAAGACGCCGGAGGACTTCTACAACAGCCTGCAGTGGCTCTACGGCGGCACCGGCCTGTCCGCCGCCAAGTCCGCGTAAGCGGGGAACCGGGCCGGCGCGCGGGTCTTCCGGCCGCGCGCCGGCCGCCTGTTCTTTAGTCTTCAGCCTTCCTCAGCCTTCGGCCGCCGCCGGCATCCGTTGCCGCAGCGCCGCCAGCGCGCGGTGCTGGTCGGCGACGAACACGCGCAGGACCGACGCCATGCTGGCGCCGCCGCGCAACGCGGCGGCGTTCTGCCGCTCCAGAGCCTCGATCAGTTCATTGGTCGTCTGCCCGCGCGCCTTCGCGAGGCTGTCGAGCGCGTCCCAATAATACCGCTCCAGCCGCAACGAGTTGCGCCGCCCCGACAGTTTGGCATAGCGGGTGATTCGCTCGAACGAACTGGACATCCTCGCCTCCGGCCCCCACACGGCACGCAGATGTACGCGCGGGCGCACCGGGGCGCAGTGACGGCGGTCACAGCAGTCTGGAAGGCGCTTGCGACACAAGCACGGCATCGTATTAGCCGATCGGCTGTATCCCGCACTAGCCTCCTTATACCGAAGACAGCGGCTGTCCGACCTCCCCTGGTCTTACCAATGATGGAACGGACATGATAGCCACTCAACGAAATGGCAATCCCCCTTGCGGCGGGCGGCGCGAGAAAGCGGCGGGAGGTCTTCAATGCACGCGATACACATGAGCATGTCGAAACGGATTTTCGGGGGTGTCGCGCTCCTGATGGGACTATTCATCGCGTTGGGCATCGTCTCGGTCAGTGGCTTGAAGACGACCGAAAGGCGCGTGAGCGATCTGGTGGCCACCAGCCAGGCCGCCGCCGACTTCGCGGAACTCAGGAACCTCGCCAGTGAGGTCGAGGCCGCCGTCCAGACCGCCATACGGTCCAGTCAGGTGCAGGACATCGAAAGCGCGCGCGCCGGGCTCGGCGGCCTCAGCCGCTCGATCGAAGGGATCCTGAGCAACTCCGGCAGGCAGGGCAACGGGGCCGCCCTGAGCAACGCGCTCAACGTCGTCGGCACCGAATTCAACCGCACGATCGCCACCGTCGAACGCCGCCGGGTCCTGATGGAGAAGGCCACCGCCCTGGGGATCTCCCTCGGGACGACCGGGGAGGCCCTGAACGCGCTGGCGAGTGCCGCCGGTGACGCCGCGTTCGCCGCCGTCGCCGCGCGCGTGCGGTCCACCATAGACAACAGCCGGTTCCTCATCGCCCGCTTTGCCCTTTCCAATTCGCCGACGGACGCTGGCCTGGCGGTGGATGAAACGGCCAAGATGTCGGCGGCCTATGCCGAGATCACGGGCATGGCGCCGCCGACGCCGCGAACGAAACGGTTCATCGCGGCGTTGGAGAGCGACATCAAGGCACTGCCCGCGATCACGGCGGACCTCATCGCCGCCACGACCGAGCGCGGGTCCGCCGCCGCGTCGCTGACGAAAGCGCTCGGCCTGCTGCGGAACGCGGCCGAGGCGGAGACGACGCTCCTGAACGATCGGCGTGCCTCGGTGATCGAGGAAAGCCTTTCGGCGCAGCGCCTGCTGGAGAATGCGATCATTGTCGTCACCGTCGTGTTGACCGCGGTCGGCGGGCTCATGGGCTGGTGGGGCGGGCGCTCCATCACCACGCCGATCACCGGCATGACCGCGGTGATGCATAAGCTCGCCAACGAAGATCTGACCGTGGACATCCCGGCCCTGGAGCGGCGTGACGAAATCGGCCGGATGGCCAAGGCCGTCCAGGTCTTCAAGGACAACGCCATCGCCGTGGGCCGGCTGCGCGCGGAACAGGCGGAGGCCGAGATGCGTGCCGCCCGCGAACGGCGCGGCGCGATGGACGAACTGGCGCATGATTTCCAGTCCCACGTCAGCGGCGTGGTGAATCTGGTCGGCACGGCGGCCCGGGAGATGGGCGAGACGTCGCGGTCGATGGCCGCCATCTCGCAGCAGGCGACGCAGCAGGTCGCCACCGTCGCCGCCGCCGCCGAGCAGGCGTCGGGAAGCGTGAAGACGGTGGCAGCCGCGACCGAGGAGCTGAGTTCCTCGACCGCCGAGATCGGACGCCGCGTGACCCACGCCAACGCCACCGCCACCGACGCCGCGCAGCGGGCGGCGCAGACCAACACCATCGTGCGCAGCCTTGCGGAAGCGGCCCAACGCATCGGCGAGATTGTCAGCATGATCTCCGGCATTGCCGGACAGACCAACATGCTCGCGCTCAACGCCACCATCGAGGCGGCACGGGCGGGCGAAGCGGGCAGGGGGTTCGCCGTGGTGGCCGGCGAAGTCAAGACCCTGGCCAATCAGACGGCCCACGCGACGAGCGAAATCAGCGGGCAGGTCAGCGCCATACAGCAGGTGACCCAGCAGGCGGTGGAGGCGATCCGCGAGATCGGCGCGACCATCGATGAAATAAGCAAGGTTTCGTCCGTGATCGCGTCCGCCGTCGAGCGGCAGCAGGAGGCCACGCGCGAAATCGCCCGCAGCGCGGACATGGCGGCGAAGGGAACGTCCGAGGTGATCGTCAACATCGGCAGCGTCACCAAGGTGGTTGCCGCCGCCGGCCAAGCCGCCGCTCAGGTGTTGCGCGATACGGAAATCCTCTCCCAGACATCGGCCGAGTTGAGCACGCAGACCGACAATTTCGTCGAGCGGATACGCGTGGGCTGACCGGCGAAGCAGACAGACGGTTATCGCAAGAGGAGTTGAATGATGAAACTGATCCCCGCACTGGCGGCCGCGTGTGTGCTCCTGGCTTCACAGGCGCATGCCGAAACCGTCATCAAGATCGCCTATACCTTGCCGGTCGAATCGGTCATGGGCGCGGGCGCGAGCGCTTTCGCCGAGGAACTGAACAAGGCTCTGCCCGGAAAATACCGGGTGGACCACCAGCCAGCCTCCAAGCTGGGCGGTGACGCCGACGTGCTGAAGGGCGTGCAGCTCGGCACGATCGAGATGACCATTGTGGGCGGCGGCGGGGCGATCAGCACCTTCGTGCCGGAAGTGTCGGTGACCGACCTGCCGTTCCTGTTCCGCGACCGGCAGCACGCGCAGGCGATCCTTGACGGCCCGGTGGGGGCGGAAATCCTGGCGGCATTCCCGAAGCACGGGCTGGTCGGCCTCGCCTGGGGCGAGCAGGGCATGCGCCAGATCACCAACTCGAAGAGAGCCATCCACACCCTCGACGACCTGAAGGGTCTCAAGCTGCGGACCCCGCAGAGCCCCATCTACGTGGCAACGTTCAAGGCGCTGGGCGCCGACGTCTCCCCCATGGCCTGGCCCGAGGTTTTCCCGGCCCTGCAGAACGGCCGGATGGACGGGCAGGAAAACCCTGCGCCGACCGTGGTCGCGGCCAAGCTCTACGAGGTGCAGAAGCACCTGACGGTTTCGAACCACATCTACTCGTCGGGCATCCTGGTGATTTCCCCTGACTTCTGGGCCGAGGTCGCCGACGCCGACAAGCCGGCCTTCATCGCGGCGGCCAAGGCCGGCGGCAAGGCCATGCGCGACTACGTCCAGAAGGCGGACCAGGAAGCCCTGGACACCCTGCGCTCCAAGGGTATGGAGGTCGGGGCGATCAGCGACCGCGACGCGTTTGTCAAGGCCGTGCAGCCGGTTTACGACGGCCTCGATCCGGTACTCGCGGCGTATGCGAAGCGCATCCGCGAGACGAAATAGCCGGAGCTTTTCCCGGTCGGCGTGAGGCGGCTTGTGCACGGGCCATTGCCCTGCCTTCCGCCTGGCGCTACCACAGGTTTGTTTTGTCGGCTTTCTACGCGTTGGACGGACCGAACCCGGCCGAAGCCGGGTCGGTGCCGTCAAACCGTTGGTGCCCCAGGCCGGACTCGAACCAGCACGCCCTTGCGGGCAACAGATTTTGAGTCTGTCGCGTCTACCAATTTCGCCACTGGGGCAACGGGTGCAAATTGGTGGGGCGATCATACATGCCGGCCGGCCCTGGTCAATCCTAAAGGGTGGCGCATAGGACAAGACTGGCACGAACACCGGTCCGGGCGCAGCGGCTGGCCTTGCGGCGCGGGGCGCGCTATATCTCGCGGCATGACGCACCGCCTCGTCCTCGCCGATCCGCGCCTGCCCGCCCTGCTCCTGGCGCTCGCCAGCGCCGGGATCCTCGCGGCCGCCCTCGTCTTCCAGTACGGCTTCGGCTATCAGCCGTGCATTCTCTGCATCTGGCAGCGCTGGCCCTACGTGGCGGTGCTCGCCTTCTCCATCGTCACGCTGCTGTTCCCGCGCTGGCGCGGAGTCGGCGACGCTCTGCTGGTCGCCAGCGGCTTCGCGCTGCTCGCCAACGCCGGCATCGCCGCCTACCACGTGGGGGTCGAGCAGCAGTGGTGGGCCGGCACCTCGGGCTGCGGCGCGCCGGCCGCCGCGGCGACGATCGAGGAACTGCGCGCCCGCATCCTGGCCGCCCCCGTGGTGCGCTGCGACGAGGTGCAGTGGTCGCTGTTCGGCGTCTCCATGGCCGGCTACAATGTGGTGCTGTCGCTGGCGATGGCGGCCTTCGCCTTCGCCTCGGCTCGCGTCGCCTACATCCGCAACCCCGCCATCGGCCTGCCATGACCCCGCTCGACACCCGGACACGCGAAGGCCACACCGTCTCCGCGACGACTGTGCCCAAAGCCCATACGGCCGCCGCCCCGTCCAGGCCGCGCGGCGCGCTGCCGGGCGATCCCACGCCGCGCGAGCGGCTGGCCCGCATCTGCCGCGTCGACCATGCCGGCGAGTACGGCGCCAAGCGCATTTATGAGGGGCAGATCGCCGTCCTGGGCAAGGGCCGGCACGGCGACACGCTGCGCCACATGGCGCAGCAGGAACTGGAGCACCTGTGCTATTTCGAAGGACAGCTTGCCCGGCGCCATGTCCGCCCCACGGTGTTGCAGCCGTTCTGGCACGTCGCGGGCTTTCTGCTGGGCGCCGGCACGGCGCTGCTGGGCGAGCGCGCGGCCATGGCCTGCACGGTGGCGGTGGAGGAGGTGATCGACAGCCATTACGAAGGCCAGATCCCGCACCTCGGGCCGGATGAGGCGGAGCTGCGCGGCCAGATCGTCCGCTTCCAGGCGGAGGAGGTCGAGCACCGCGACATCGGCCTCGCCAACGGCGCCGAACACGCGCCCGGCTACGGGCTGCTGACCGCCGCCATCAAGGCCGGCACGCGCGCCGCCATCTGGGTGGCGGAGCGGGTGTGACGGCGCGTCATCCCCAATCGCCTCATCCGGGATCCAGTTCGGTGTCCCAGTAAAGAAAATCCCGCCAACTTTCGTGGAGGAAGTTTGGCGGGAAGGCGCGTCCGTTCTCTTGCAGCAGGTGGGCCGTCGGCTGGAAGGGCGGACTGAGGGGGATCATGCCGCAGTGGTGCGGCAGCCGGTTGCCCTTCACCAGATTGCACGCCGAGCAGGAGGTGACGACGTTCTCCCACGTGGTGCGCCCGCCGCGCGAGCGCGGGATGACGTGGTCGAAGGTCAGCTCCTGCGTCGGGAACGGCCGGCCGCAGTACTGGCAGGCGAAGCGGTCACGCAGGAAGACGTTGAATCGTGTGAAGGCCGGCTTGCGCGTCGCCGGGATGTACTCCTTCAACGAAATCACGCTGGGCAGGCGGATTTCGAAGCTGGGGGAGCGCACCACCCGGTCGTATTCGGAGATGATGTTGACCCGGTCGAGGAACACCGCCTTGACGGCTTCCTGCCATGACCAGAGCGACAGCGGGAAATAGCTGAGCGGACGGAAATCCGCGTTCAGCACCAGAGCCGGACAGTGATCGGGTGGTGGAGCCAATGGCCACTCCCTTCGTCTCGTTCCGTCTCGCAGAGCCACGGTAAGGCTCGGCGCACCAAATACATAAGCGATTGGGGTGCGGTTCTCAACATCTCGCGTTCGGGTGCGACGCTGCGGCGCACAAATTTCTTCAAACCGTAACCCTTTCGGCGGATGGCCGGCCGCCAGTCCTTCAAGGGGCAAGCGGACGAAGGTGTCCTTGTGACAAAGGTCGGTCCGGGCCGCCGCCGGCCTTGCCGGTTACAAGCCGTTAACCAAAGCGGCGCATGGTCCCCTCACGAAAAGTCAGGGGAATCGTCATGACCGCCATGATCATCGACCTTACCGAGAAGCGCCGCGAACGCGAGGAGCGCGACCGGCAGAAGCGCATCGACGCCTTCGACCGCGAACTGCGCCGCCGCCTCGCCCTCTACCTCGACGGCGAGGACATCCCGGTCGAGCCGATCCGCGATAATCCCTACATCTGAGCCGGCCTTCCATCTGACGAAGCCGGCGGAGGTCGGCTATAAAAGCGGCATGACGACCGTCACCCGCTTCGCCCCCAGCCCGACCGGGCACCTGCACCTGGGACACGCGCACTCCGCCCTGTTCGGCTGGCGCGCGGCGCGGGAAGCGGGCGGGCGCTTCCTGCTGCGCATCGAGGACATCGACCCGCAGCGCTGCCGGCCGGAGTTCGAGCGCGACCTGATGGAGGATCTGGCCTGGCTGGGCCTCGATTGGGAAACGCCGGTGCGCCGCCAGTCCGACCATCTCGACGATTACCGCGTCGCGCTGGAGCGGCTGCAGGGGATGGGGGTGATCTACCCCTGCTTCTGCACCCGCAAGGACATCGCCGCGGAGATCGCCCGCGCCGGCCACGCCCCCCATGGGCCGGACGGGCCGCTCTACCCCGGCACCTGCCGCCATCTCTCCGACGCGGCGCGCGCGGCGCGCATCGTTTCCGGCGCCGCGTACGCGCTGCGCCTGGACGTGGCGCGGGCAAAGGGCCTGACGGGGCCTCTCCGCTGGCACGACCGGGCCAGGGGATGGCAGGAGGCGACGCCGGAGATCCTCGGCGACGTGGTGCTGGCCCGCAAGGACACGCCCACCAGCTACCACCTGAGCGTCACGACCGACGACCACCTCCAGGGCGTCTCGCTGGTGACGCGCGGCGAGGATCTGTTCTTCGCCACGCACCTGCACCGGCTCCTGCAGGCGCTGCTGGGCTACGACGTGCCGGACTGGCACCACCACGGCCTGCTGACCAACGAGCGCGGCGAGCGGCTGGCCAAGCGCGACAAGGCGCGGACGCTCCGTTCGCTGCGCGACGCCGGCCGCACCCCGGCCGAGGTGCGTGCTATGGCCGAAGGTCATACGTTCGGGTGAGAGTCGATCCAGCACCGGGCGTTGGGTTGAGCACAGCGAAAACCCAACGTCATGCGTTCACCACACGCGCCGCAGCCCCATCACGAGGTCCAGGTACTCCGGGTGTTCGGGCGTCAGGAATCCGTGGCGGATCATGAAGTCGATGATCACCAGGTTGACGTTGAACTTCCAGCGGTCGGTGGTGCGCACCGACAGGGCCACCTCCTCCAGCGGCCAGCGTGTGTACTCCTCGACCTCGCCGTCGGTGTTGCGCGGCTCGAAGTCGGGGCCCAGTTCCAGGTCGTAGAGGAACAGCGTGTCGGGCTTCAGTCCGACCGAGGACTCCATCAGGTAGGAGATGGCGCCCACCGGCACGGCGCGGGCGATCAGTTCGGGCCCGATGCCGGCCTCCTCGTGCGCCTCCTTGACCAGGTTCTCGGCCAGCGTCAGGCCGATGGGCTGGCCACCGGCGATCAGGTTGTCCAGTTGCCCCGGCGCCACCGTGCGGTCCTGCGCGCGCCGCCCGACCCACAGGTCGATGCCGCCGTCCGGGCGCCGCACGAAGCCGTTGACGTGCAGCCCATAGGCGGTGACGCCGAACGGCGTGACCGCGGCGCGGTCGATGCGCATCAGCGGCTCGTCGCCCCATTTCGGCAGCACCGGGTAGAACTCGTTGCGCAGTTTGGGCACCGTGCCGCGCTCCACGAGGTATTCGGCGGCGTGTGCCAGCACGGCCGAGCGCGCCTCGAAGTCGCCCACCTCCGGTGCCAGCGTCAGCCGGTCGGGCAACACCACGAAGCCGGGATCGACGGCCGGCAGTTCCTCCGCCAGCGCGTGGTGGACCCAGCCGACGCGCACCCCGTCGACCACGAACGGGCGGAAGGCGGAGAAGTCGTACGCGTTGCAGGCGCGGATGTGACGAAGAAAGGACATGCCAGCGATGTAGCCGGGCACGGCGCGCTCGGCAAGACATTGTGAGGTGTGGCGGGCGCGGCGCTTTCGCCCAGCCCGCCGTTCGTGTTACCTCCTATTCGGATCGGGGTTGCGCGGCGGCGGTGATGGGCGTGTTCGGAGGGGCGGTGTTGGGAGCGGCCCTGCTGCTGGCCGGCGCGTCGGCGTCGGGGGTGGCGCTGGCGGCGCGCGCCACGCTGGTGGTGGACGCCGACGGGGGGCGCGTCCTGCACGCCGAGAACGCCAACCTGCGCAGCTTTCCGGCCTCCACCACCAAGATGATGACCGCCTATCTCGCCTTCGAGGCGCTGGCCAAGGGCGAGCTGAAGCTGGACGAGGACTTGGCCGTTTCGGCGCACGCGGCCGGGCAGGGCGGCCAGTCGCTGGAGCTGGAGCCCGGCACCCGCATCAAGGCGCGCGACGCGCTGGTGGGCATGCTGGTGGAATCGGCCAACGACGCCGCCGTGGTGCTGGCCGAGCGGCTGGGCGGCGGCGAGGCCGCCTTCGCCGAGCGCATGACCGCCAAGGCGCGCGAGCTGGGCATGGCGCGCACGCGCTTCCGCAACGCCTCCGGCCTGAACCATCCCGAGCAGGTGGTGACGGCCCGCGACATGGCGGTGCTGGCGCTGGCGCTGCTGCGCGATTTTCCCGACCGCTACGGCCTGTTCGCCACGCGTGGCTTCGCGCACAAGGGCGAGTCCTACACCACGGTCAACGGCTTCCTTGTCAACTATCCTGGCGCCGACGGCATCAAGACGGGCTTCACCTGCGCGGCTGGCTACAACCTCGTGGCGTCGGCGGTGCGCGGCGGGCGGCGGCTGGTGGCCGTGGTGCTGGGCGAGACCAGCCGGGGCGAGCGCGCCGGAACGGTGGCCGAGCTGATGAACGCCGGCTTCGCCAAGCCGGCGCCGGAGCCCGCCCGCACCCTGGCCGACCTCGACCCCACCCAGACCGGCGAGCCCGATCCGCCGCCGCAGGGCGTGATCGCCGAATCCTGCGCCTCCATCATCGCGACACCCGGCGCCCCCGGCGTCGGCTTGGCGGGCCTGGGCGTGCCGGGCGTTCGGGCCGCCGGGTGGAGCGTCGAGGTGGTCGGCGGCTTCGCCGACCCGGCGACGGCGCGCGCGATAGGCAACCGCACGCTGGCGCGCGAGCCCACCTTGCGTGGCGGCCGCATCGGCGTGCTGCGGCGGCGCGGCGGCGGCGTCCTCGGCTTCCGCCCGCTGGTGCTCGGCCTGACCGAGCAGGCGGCCAAGCAGGGCTGCTTCCGCATGCGCCAGCGCGGCCTGCGCTGCATCGTGCTCAGCCCGCAGCACCTCGTCGCGGCCGCCGAGCAGGCGGCCATGCTGTCCCGGGCCGCCAAGCCGGGCCGGCGTTGATTATCCCGCTGTGTTGCGGTTTGGCGACACACACGTCCTTGTTGCAACGGACATGCGGGCATCGTAAACGAGAGCGCACGCAAGAGAGAGGACGGCGCATGGCGACCACGGCGTTCGGGGACTTCACGGTGCTCGTCATCGAGGACGAGGCCTTCACCCGCATGGTCCTCGCCAAGATGCTCTCCACCCTTGGCTTCAGGGCGGTGCACCAGGCCGCCGACGGCGAGGCGGGCTTGGCCGCCGTGCGCGAACACCGGCCGGACGTGGTCGTCTGCGACGTCGAGATGGCGCCGCTCGACGGCCTGGGCTTCCTGCGCGCGCTGCGCGCCAGCGGCGACGCGCGGTCGAGCGCGCTGCCCGTGGTGTTCATGACCAACCGTGCCGACGAGGGCCGCATGGCCGAGGCCCGCGGTCTCGGCGCCGACGCCTTCCTGGTCAAGCCGGCGACGCCGGATTCCCTGCGCGAAGCCTTGGGCGCGCGGCTGGGCTGAACGCGCGATCTACGAAGCGCTTTACGCAGATCGGCGGATAGGGCCTAGGAGGCAGCCTTTTCGGCGGCCTCCCTCGGGGCCGGCCCTAACCCTTTGGACGCCTTCCAACGAACCTTGCAAGTCCGTGTTGATGTTGCGGGATAGCGATCCCCATCTCTCTTAGGGAGGGGTTGGATCCGGGCCGCGGTCCATGCGTTAATGGCTACGGGACAGGTCCATCCGCCGACAGCGCAGCAGGGAGTTGTTAACCTTTGATCGGCACGCTCATGATTAACCCTAGCGTCTGCGTAGGTTTACGGCGCGGGTGAGCTCTGGAGGGCGATGGCGTGACACTGGGCGCCTGGAATATCCGGACGGAGCGGCAGGCGGGGCAGACCCGCCCGGCCGGAACGCCGGTGGCGTCCCCAGCCGGCCGCCGGGGTGGGCACCGGCCCATACGCCGGAATGAAAGCACCTTCCGCCACGTTCGCGTTCACGACTGTGTGCGTCTGGAAAACCCTACGCCAAGCATTAGATTGATACTTATAGGTCCTGCTGGTTCGCTGCTTTTGGCAAGTAACCGCATAAAAATGCTGGGCTTCGACGGTGAGCGGGGTCGGTACAGGACTGGTCTTCCGCCTGCACCCACCCATGAACCTCGGTGGATGTGGTCCGCGCCGCTGGGCGGCAGCGCCGCATCCCCCGTCCCTTGGGACTAGGAATACGGAGCAACTGAATGTTCCCGGCCGACGAACTGTTCTCGCGATACACGCAAGCCTACGAGGGTCGCCGCGAGGTCGAGATGACCCTCACGGAATACCTCGAAGGCTGCCGGGACGATCCGATGATGTACGCATCGGCGCCCGAACGCATCCTGGCCGCCATCGGCGAGCCCGAGGTGGTGGATACCGCCAAGGACCCGCGCCTGGGGCGGATCTTCATGAACCGGACCATCAAGGTCTACCCGGCCTTCTCCGACTTCTACGGCATGGAAGAGACGATCGAGCGCATCGTCGGCTTCTTCCGTCACGCCGCGCAGGGGCTGGAGGAGCGCAAGCAGATCCTCTACCTGCTGGGTCCGGTCGGCGGCGGCAAGTCGTCGCTGGCGGAGCGGCTGAAATCGCTGATGGAGAAGTGCCCGGTCTACGTGCTGAAGGCCGGCAAGGAGGTCTCGCCGGTCTTCGAAAGCCCGCTCGGCCTCTTCAACCCGGACGAGATGGGCGAGATCATCGAGGAGCGCTACGGCGTGCCGAAGCGCCGGCTGACCGGGCTGATGAGCCCGTGGGCGGTCAAGCGCCTGGACGAGTTCGGCGGCGACATCTCGAAGTTCCGCGTCATCAAGGTGCATCCCTCCAAGCTGCGGCAGATCTGCGTCACCAAGACCGAGCCGGGCGACGAGAACAACCAGGACATCTCCTCGCTGGTCGGCAAGGTCGACATCCGCAAGCTGGAGGTCTTCAGCCAGAACGACCCCGACGCCTATTCCTTCTCGGGCGGCCTGAACCGGGCCAGCCAGGGCATCATGGAATTCGTCGAGATGTTCAAGGCGCCGATCAAGATGCTGCACCCGCTGCTGACGGCGACGCAGGAGGGCAACTACGTCGGGTCCGAGAACATCGGCGCCATTCCCTTCCAGGGCATCATCCTGGCGCACTCCAACGAATCCGAGTGGCAGTCGTTCAAGAACAACAAGAACAACGAAGCCTTCATCGACCGCATCTGCGTCATCAAGGTGCCGTACTGCCTGCGCGTGCAGGAGGAGCAGCAC
>DASPIO010000303.1:0-11597 GCA_035629155.1 Azospirillum sp.
GTGCGACACACCTCACCTAAGCTCGATACTGTGTCTCTTGCTTGGCTTCGGAATGCGCGGTCAAACGACCCCGTCTCGTGCCAGGCCCCTCGTCACCCGAGGTCCCCAACCGCAGGTCTCGCCGCCTGCGCATCCCTTCTCATTCACGTCTGACTTGTCCAAGATCCCCACCCCTTCGGTGACCCGACGCCGAGCGATCCGGAAAACCGGCTCACACAAGCGATCAATGGTCTGGAAGATCGAAGAGGCGCAAACGCCGTAGCGTTCGCAGCGGATGGTCTGTTTAGCGCTTTCGCGTCCGGCCGTCAAGCCTTTTTCGCTACTCTTTTTTCGATCGTCCGCATCTCCCATTCGAGAGGAGCGGTACGGCCGAAAGCGTCGACCTTCCGTCTTCGACCCCGTCCAGGGCCGTCCCGACCGCTTCCGTGTCCCCTTGGAAGGGGGCGGCGTCGGCCGGGGAGGCGGTGTATAGTGGGGCGTGTCGGGCGTGTCCAGCACTGTTTTCGCCGATCGGCCAATTAATTCCGGCGACCGCCGGATGTCACAGACGCTTGCCATGCGCGGCTGGCTGCGCAAGATTAGTGCACAGACGGTCCCGAATGCGAACGGGCTGCCCGGTGCTGGACATCCGGCGCCGGGCAGCGTAAGTTTCGAGTCGAAACCGAGCAGAACCGGCTCGGCATGTTTTCAGGGAAAACGGTATGCGCCCAAGCGCGCGCGCGACCGCCGAGGTGATGGCGCAGGTCCTGCGCACCACGGCAAGTCTGGCCTTCACGGAAGGGCTGAACCCCGCCCAATGGGCGGCATTGCGTTACTTCGCCCAGGCCACGCCGAGTGCCCGCAGCGTCGTGGCTTTCGCGCGGTATCATGGCACGACCAAGGGCACCGCCAGCCAGACGATCGCGGCGCTGCTCAAGAAAGGGCTGCTGGACCGGCACCGCGGCGAGCGCGACCGGCGCACGGTCAACCTCGTCCTCACCGACGCCGGCCGGGCGCTGCTCGATCATGATCCGCTGAACGAACTGGCGGCGGCGGTCGCGGCCCTGTCCGACAGCCAGCACAAGGCGATGGCCGAGGGGCTTGACCAGCTTCTGCGCACCCTGCTGGCACGCCGGGCCCATCGGCAGTTGCGGCGCGACAACACCGCCGCCGAAGCGGCGGCGGAGTAGAAGGCATGTCTGCCGGTCCCTCCCCTGCCGATCTTGATCCGCGGCCCTGGCTGCGGCTATCCAGGTGTGAACCAATGAAACGCGAAGGAGCCGGCTGATGGCGCGCGTCCTCGTCGTCGACGACATGCCCGCCGTGACCGCGCTGCTGCGGGTCGCGCTGGAGGACAGCGGCCACACCGTCGTCGAAGCCAGCGATGGCGACGCGTGCCTGGACCTCGTCCGGCGCGAGCCCTTCGACGTGGTCGTGGTCGACATGATGATGCCGGGCATGGACGGCATCGAAACGGTAAAGCGCCTGCGCGGCGACGGCTGCGCCGCCGCGGTGATCGCCATGTCCGGCGGCACCGACGAATTCCCGGCCGCTGCGTCGCTGAAGATGTCGGAGATGTACGGCGCCGACCGCCTGCTCTTCAAACCGTTCGACAACGAGGAACTGGTCGCCGCCATCGACCAGCTCCTTGCGGTCCGGCAGCGCTGAGCGCCTGATCGGTGCCGGGCCGGCGCCGGTCCCGTGGTCGGCGATTTGTGCAGTGCAATAAATCCCCCTTTGGTATAGGCTCTTCCCACGGCGTTCCTTCGAACGTCGTAAGGGGCAGCCAGAGTGGAGAGAGCGATGCAGCCGACCGAAAGCACCAGCACCCACGTCACGAAGCCCGAAGCCGCCACGTCCGCCCGTCCGGCCTTTGCCGGCGCCTTTTCCGGCGGCGGTGCCAGCGGCGGCCTGTTCGTCGACGTCATCCGTCCGAAGGACGCGAAGCCCGTGGCCACGGTCACCGAGAAGGCCTGACACCAAGCCCACCCGGACCGGGAAGCGGAGCAAGGGGCGCACGGCCCCCTGCTCCTCCCATGAGAGACCGCTTCCCTCAGCTGCGGCTGCGCGCCGCCGTCCGGGTCGTGTCGGTGGAGGTTGTTCCGCCTTCGACGGTCGTTCCACCGGTACCCGTGCTGGTGCCGGAGCCGGTTCCACCCATCCCGGCCATGGCCGACGCGCCGGCCGACGTCGATGTGCCGGTGGACGCACCTGTGGATGTGCGGGTCTGTTGGCGGATGCGCAGATTGTTCTGCACGTGCGTGACGCCGGAGACCGATTCCGCGATGTCCTCGGCCCGGCGTTTGGCCATGCGGCTGTCGATGTGGCCGCTCAGCGTCACCTCGCCGCCACTTGCCGTGATCTCGATGTCGGAGGCGTCGACGTACGGATCGTCGGTCAGCCGGTCGCTGACGTCCTCCCGGATGCGCTCGTCGGAGCGGGAATAGCCGCGCGGCCCGCGGCCGCGGTGTTCCCCGGCGCGCCGTTCGTCCATGCGCCGCCGCCGCTCGGCATCCTCGTCGCCGAACCAGGACGCGACCTCGTCTCCGGCGCGTTCAAGCCAGCCGCGTTCCTCGCCACGCGCCCCATAGTCGCGGGCATAGTCCCGCATGCGGGTTCCCGAGTCGCGGTCTCCACTTCCCCACTCCTCGCGGCCGTATCCGGTGAAGCCGCGTCCCTGGCCATAGCCGCGCCCGTAGTCCTCCCGGCCATAGCTTTCGCGCCCATACCCCTCGCCCCGGCCACCGCCGTAGACGCCGGCGCCGCGGTAGCGGTCGTCGTCACGGCCGTAGCCGCCGCCGGAACCGCGACCATAACTGCTGCCGTAACCGCCGGAGCCGCGGTAGTCCTCGCGTGGGTAGCGGGCCATGTCCTCGCGCGTCGACTCGTCGCGGCCCCAAGCGCCACGGCCCGATTCGCCGCGCATCCAGTCATCGCGGCCGGGGTCGCCGCGCCGCCATTCGCTGTGCCCCCAGTCGCTGCGATCTATGGCGCTGCGGTCATCAACGCCGCGGCCGGCGTCGTATCCGCCACGCCAGTCGCGGCCTTCCGAACGCCACCGCTCGCGGTCGTCGTCGGAACGACCGTAGCGGTCCTGATCGTTCCTCCACCGGTTCTCCCACCGATTCTCCCACCGATTCTCGTTGTACGCCATGGAGTGAGCCTCCTTGCTTGAACGGCCATCCGCGCAATGGCACGGATACCCGCTCAACATCGGCTCCCTTGCAGCGTTCCGGCCCCGCTCGCCATTCAGGCGCGGGGGAAGACCTGCACGCGGTCGATCCGCACGGCACAGCGGTGGCCCAGCCGCAGGCCGATGTCGGCCAAACGGTCGCGCGGCATCTCGGCCTCCAGCACGGCGCCGGCCAGGCGCAGTTCGATGCGCGCCTGCGGTCCCACCGTGGTGACGCCGACCACCGTGGCCGGCCCCTCCGGATCGGGTCGCAGCGCCACGTCGTGCGGGCGGACGAAGGCGATGGCCGGGCCGCGGAGGCCACCCGGAGCATCCGCCACGGGGATCGCCGGCAGCCCGTCGGCAAGCCGGGCGCCACCCTCGTCCACCGTGCAGTCCAACCGGTTCACCTGACCCAGGAATTCGTACACGAAGCTGGAGGCCGGGCGGTCGTACACTTCGGCCGGGCTGCCGATCTGCTCGATCCGGCCCTGGCTCATGACCACCACGCGGTCGGCCAGTTCCAGCGCCTCCTCCTGGTCGTGCGTCACGAAGACGGAGGTGATGTGCATCTCGTCGTGCAGGTTGCGCAGCCAGCGCCGCAGCTCCTTTCGGACCTTGGCGTCGAGCGCGCCGAACGGTTCGTCCAGCAGCAGCACCTTCGGTTCGATGGCGAGCGCGCGGGCCAGCGCCACGCGCTGCCGCTGGCCGCCGGAAAGCTGCGCCGGATAGCGGTCGGCGAAGGGACCGAGCTGCACCAGATGCAGCAGCTCCTCCACCCGGCGGCAGATCTCGGCCTTGGGCGGCCGCTCGCCGCGCGGCTGCACCTTCAGGCCGAAGGCGACGTTGTCGAACACGGTCATGTGGCGAAACAGCGCGTAGTGCTGGAAGACGAAGCCCACCTTGCGCTCGCGCGGGCTGCGGCCCAGGGCCTCCTCGCCGTGCAGGGTCAGGCTGCCGGCGTCCGGCTGTTCCAGCCCGGCCATGATGCGCAGCAGCGTCGTCTTGCCCGAGCCCGAGGGGCCGAGCAGCGCCAGCAACTCACCCGAGCGGACCTCGAGGTCCACCGCGTCGAGCGCCACATAGTCGCCGAAACGCTTGGAAATGCCGCTCACCTGAATGGTCATGATCTCGTCCTCAATGGCGTGTCGCGGCCAGTTCGGCGCCGAAGCGCCATTCCAGCGCCGTCTTGGCGACCAGCGTCACCAGCGCCAGCAGCGCCAGCAGCGACGCGACCGCGAAGGCGGCGACGAAATTGTAGTCGTTGTAGAGGATCTCGACGTGCAGCGGCATGGTGTTCGTGGCCCCCCGGATGTGGCCGGACACCACCGACACCGCGCCGAACTCGCCCATCGCGCGGGCATTGCACAGCAACACGCCGTACAAAAGGCCCCACTTGATGTTGGGCAGCGTGACCCGGAAGAACGTCTGCCAGCCGCCGGCGCCCAGCACGACGGCGGCCTCCTCTTCCTCGGTGCCCTGCTCCTGCATCAACGGGATCAGCTCGCGCGCGACAAAGGGGAAGGTGACGAAGACGGTGGCCAGAACCAGCCCCGGCAGCGCGAAGATGATCTGGATGCCGTGGCTCTTGAGGAACGGACCCAGCAAGCCGTTCAACCCGAACAGCAGCACATAGATCATGCCGGAGATGACCGGCGACACCGAGAACGGCAGGTCGATCAGCGTGATCAGTACGCTCTTGCCGCGAAAGTCGAACTTTGCAATGCACCACGAGGCGGCGACGCCGAACAGGAGGTTCAGCGGCACGGCGATGGCCGCCACCATCAACGTGAGCTGGATGGCCGAAACCGCGTCCTCCTCCACCAGCGCGGCCCAATAGGCGTCGAGGCCGCGGCGCAACGCCTCGGCGAACACGGCCGCCAATGGCAACACCAGGAACAGGAGCACGAAACCCAGCGCCAGCAGCGTCAGCGGGACCCGCACCCAGGCGGGGTCGGTCAGCGCACGGCGCGCCGGGGCGGAACGGTCAGCGGGCATGGCGCACCCTCATCCAATGCTGCAGAAGATTGAGGACCAGCAACAGCGCGAACGACACCACCAGCATCAGCACGCCCACGGCGGCCGCGCCGGGAACGTCGTACTGCTCCAGCTTGATGACGATCAGCAGCGGCAGGATCTCGGTCAGGCCGGGCATGTTGCCGGCGATGAAGATGACCGAGCCGTACTCCCCCACCGCCCGCGCGAAGGCCAGCGCGAAACCGGTCAGCAGCGCCGGCAGCAGCGCCGGGAACACCACCCGCGCGAAGCTCTGCCCGCGGCTGGCGCCCAGGCTGGCGGCAGCCTCCTCCTCCTCCGGCGGCAGGTCCTGCAGGATGGGCTGCACGGTGCGCACGACGAAGGGCAGGCCGATGAAGGTCAGCGCGATGCCGATGCCGAGCGGCGTGAAGGCCACCTTCAGCCCCAGCCAGTCGTTCAGCAGCGCACCCACCCAGCCGTTCGGCGCGTAGAGCGCGGTGAGCGCGATGCCGGCCACCGCGGTGGGCAGGGCGAACGGCAGGTCGACCAGCGCGTCGACAATGCGGTCGCCGGGGAAGCGGTAACGCACCAGCACCCACGCCACCAGCAGCCCGGCCACCGTGTTGACGGCCGCCGCCGCCAGCGAGAGGCCGAAGCTGACCTGGAAGGCGGCCAGCACGCGCGGCGTCGTCACGGCCCCCCACAGGCCGGCCCCGCCGAGCCCGGCGGCCTTGACCGCCAGGGCGCCCAGCGGCAGCAGCACGATCAGGCTGAGGTACGTCAGGGTGAAGCCGAGCGTCAGGCCGAAGCCGGGCAGGACGCTGCGCTTCTTCAGCACGACTCCCCGCGTCACCGGGGCGGCCGCGCGTTCCAGGGCCACGGACACCATGCGTCACCGGCCGGGTTTGTAGATGTCGTCGAAGACACCGCCATCGGCGAAGTGCTTCTTCTGCACGTCACGCCAGCCGCCGAAGGCCTGATCGACGGTCACCAGCCTGACATCGGCGAAGCGTCCGGCATACTGGCCGGCCAGCTCGGGGCGGCGCGGCCGGTAGAAGTGCCTGGCCGCCAGTTCCTGCCCCTCGCGGGTGTAGAGGAACTGCAGGTAGGCCTCGGCCACCTTGCGCGTGCCCTTGCGGTCGACGACCGAGTCGACCACGGCGACCGGCGGTTCCGCCAGGATGGACATCGACGGCATGATGATCTCCAGCTTGTCGGCGCCGAACTCCTGCACCGACAGGAAGGCTTCGTTCTCCCAGGCCAGCAGCACGTCGCCGATGCCGCGCTGGGTGAAGGTGATGGTCGAGCCGCGCGCCCCGCTGTCCAGCACCGGCACGTTTCCGAACAGGGCGCCGACGAACTCCTTGGCCTTCTCCTCGCTGCCGGCGTTCTTCTCCTGGGCGTAGGCCCAGGCCGCCAGATAGTTCCAGCGCGCCCCGCCCGAGGTTTTCGGATTCGGCGTGACGACCTGCACGCCTGGCTTCACCAGATCGTCCCAGTCCTTGATCCGCTTGGGATTGCCCTTGCGCACCAGGAACACGATGGTCGAGGTGTAAGGCGCGCTGTTCTGCGGAAGGCGCTGCTGCCAGTCCTTGGCGAGCACGCCCGCATCCGCAATCGCGTCGATATCGTAGGCGAGCGCCAGCGTCACCACGTCGGCGTCCAGCCCGTCGATCACCGAACGCGCCTGCTTGCCCGAGCCGCCATGTGACTGCTTGACCTGCAGGATCTGCCCGGTTTCGGCCTTCCACTGCTTGGCGAAGGCCTTGTTGAAGTCGACGTACAGCTCGCGCGTCGGATCGTAGGAGACGTTGAGCAGCGTCACCGGCCCGGAGGCGGCGCGGGCGCCGAGTGCGGCGAGCACGAGCCCCGCGACCAGGACCGGCAGGCGAAGGCGGGGACGGAACGGCACGGCGCGGCACTCCCTTGTCTATTTAACAGAATTATCTGGCTGATTTCGGGTCGATTTGCCTATTCATGCTATAGAGATTGATCGAAGACTCAGCGCTTGTGAAGCCCTCTTTTGGCGCACGCCGGCTGGGAAGCGGACAATCCCGGCCTGTTCCGTGCGGAATCAAAGGCTTGGCCGGCGAAAAAAATTGATTGAGCGCGTGCAGCCGCAAACGCCCGGCGAAACGCAGGGCTTCGCCGGGCGCCGCGGCGGCCGGGCATCAACGGTGTCATACCGGCGGCGCTTGATCGCTTCCATCGAGCGCCGCCGGTCAAACCCGAGAGCCTGCGCTTTCGAAACGAAAGCGCGAGAGGCAAGGGGCGAGAGGGTGATACGGACGAAGCCTTCCGGCGCCGGCCGTATCAGATATCGAAATGCGCGGGGAGTTCGCCGGTGGCCTGACGGTGGCGCAACGCGTCGGCGAGGGTGTGGTTGTCGAGCACCTCGGCGGTGGCGTCGCGCACCTGGATCATCAGCCAGCGGACCGAGCAGGTGGCCGGGTCCGTGCAGTCGGCGCAGGGCTTGAAGTTGAACTTGCTGGCGCAGGGGATGGGCGCGATGTGCCCGTCCATCAGGCGGATCACCTCGCCGAAGGAGATCTCCGACGGCAGCCGCGCGAGGCGATACCCACCGCTCTTGCCCCGCTTGGCGTAAAGCAGGCCGCTCTTGCGCAGTTCAACCAGGATCGCCTCGAGGAACTTGCGCGGAATGCTCTCCCGCTCGGCAATGTCGGCGATCAGCACCAGTTCGTCGTCCGGCTGCTCGGCCAGCATGATGAGCGCGCGCAACGCATATTTTGCTTTCTGGGACAGCATGAACCGGCGGGGTTCCCTATCGGCAGGCTTGGTTTTGCGAATGTCGGCCGAACGAGCCCCCGCCGTCAATGTTTCCTGCGTCAGCCCCTTACAGCGTCATGAACCACCCGGCGTTCACGTCGGCGGCGCGCACGCCGGCCAGGGTGAGCTGCTCGCCGCTGCCGAAAGACACCACGGCACCGGCAGCACCCTCGGCCACCGTCCAGGTGTCGCCGACCCGCAGGCCGATGCTGTCGCCGTCGGTAAGGCGGAAGTCGGCCGCCACGTCGCCGCCGCCACCGGCCGCGCTGAAGACGTCGGCCCCGGCGCCGCCGGTCAGCGTGTCGTTGTCCATGTTGCCGAACAGCACGTCGTTGCCGGCACCGCCCTGGAGGTCGTCGTCGCCCTGGCCGCCGAACAGCGTGTCATCGCCCTCCTCGCCCAAGACGCGGTCGCCCGCCAGATTGCCGTACAGCACGTCGCCGCCCAGGCCGCCGAACACGAGGTCGGAGTCCTGCCCGCCGAAGACGGTGTCCACACCTTCGTTGCCGTACAGCAGGTCGGCCTGCTGGTTGCCGTAGACAAGGTCGTTGCCGGCCGCGCCGACCAGCGTGTCGGCGCCGGTGTCGCCGCGCAGCACGTCATCCCCGGCCCCGCCGGTCAGCGCGTCGTCCCCGGCCGTGCCGGTCATCTGCGCGCCGTCCGGCTGGCCGCCGTCCGCGGCGATGCCGAAGGCGTTGCCGGCCAGGATGATCCGCTCCGGCCCGTAACCGCCGGGCAGCATGAGGTTGACGTCGGCACCGGCCGCGGCGTCGGTGCCGATGTGCAGCACGGTGTTGCCGTTCAGGCTGCTGACCTGCACCTGCCCGGCGCCGACCGTGGCCTCGGTGCCCGCCGTGGCCGGGCCGCTGAAGCCGACCCCGGCGATGCGGACGGCATCGCCCACCCGCAGCCCCTCGACCACGAACAGGTTCGCCGCCTGAGCGAGGCTCAGCGTGACGTCGTGCGGCCCGGCGCCGGAAACGGTCAGCACCTCCACCCCGCTCAGCGTGATGCCGGAGAGGTCCACCGCGCCCGCCACCGCGACCTCCAGCCGATCGACGTCCGGCCCGCCGTCGAAGACGATCGCCCCGCGGGTGTCGTCCACCACGACCTCCACGCCGTTGGCGGTCTCGACCGACCCGACCTGCCGGACGACGTAGCGGTCGCCGCCGAGGCCGCCGAACAACGTGTCGGCGTCGTCCAGGATCACCACGCCGTTCTCCACGTGGCTGCGCGCGCCCGCGTCGATGAAGAGGTCGGCCCCCTGCCCGCCATAGACGACATCGCCGTCCCACTCACCGCACAGCGTGTCGTCGCCCAGGTTGCCGTACAGCGTGTCCTCGCCGGCGTTGCCGGTCACCGCGTCACCACCCTGCCCGCCGTACAGCACATCCAGGCCGTACTTGCCGTACAGGCGGTCGTCGCCCAGGTTGCCGTACAACGTGTCCTGGCCGGGGCCGCTCTCGATCGTGTCGTTGCCGCCGAAGCCGAACAGCAGGTCGTCGCCGTCGAAGCCCTGGAACCAGTTGGCGTCGTCGTTGCCGTACATCGAATCGCTGCCGCCGGCTCCGACGAACCGCTCGATGCTGATGTAACGGTCGCCGGCGGCGGCACCGCCGTTGCCCGCCGGGTCGCGCAGGTCGATCACGACCGGCGCGGTGCCGGCCGACGTGTAGAGCACGGTGTCGAGGCCGTTGCCGCCATCCAGCAGATCGGCGCCGGCGCCACCGTCCAGGTCGTCGTCGCTGTCACCGCCCAGGAGCGTGTCGGCGCCGTCCCCGCCGACAAGCGTGTCGGTGCTGCCCAGCCCCTCCAACAGGTCGTCGCCCGCCGTTCCGGTGAACTGGTCCGCCCATTGCGAGCCCTGAATGCTGGCGTACAGGATGTCTGCCAAGGCATGTCCTCCGTTCGGGTTCGCCGCCCGCACGGATGGTCATGCCGGGACGGGTGGCCTTTCGCACAAATTCGAGGGATGTGCATCGACCACAACGCCACCGATAGGGAAAGGTTGCCCGGTAACACGCCTGCACGTTGTCGATCCGCCGGGCGTATCACCTTTGCCCGGAGCGATCGATTCCGGGGACGGGCGGGGGTCAGCGCCCCCGCAGCAGCTCCGCATAGACCGCGGCGATGCGGTCCTGGACGAGTCCGGCGTCGTACCGTTCGCGCACCAGCCGGCGCGCCGCCATGCCCAGGGTACGCGCCCGGCCCGGCTCGGCCAGCAGCGACTCGATGGCCGAGCGCAGGGCCGGAACGTCGCCGGGATCGACCAGCAAGCCGGTCTCGCCGTGCGCGATCGCTTGCGGGATGCCGCCGACCGGCGTGGTGACCACGGGCAGCCCGTAGGCCATCGCTTCCAAAAGCGCCATGGGCAACCCCTCGGCGTAGGAGGGCAGCAGGAAGACGTCGGCCTGGCGCAGCACCGCTTCCTTCTCCGCCCCGTCGACCCAGCCGAGCAGGCGGACACGGTCGGCCCACGGCTGCCCGGCGACGCGGGCGCGCACCTTGTCGACCTCGCCGTCGCCACCCAACCAGAACTGCGCCGTCGGGAAACGCGCGACGACCGCCGGTATCGCCTCCAGGATGTCGTAGGTGCCTTTCCCCGGTCCCAGCCGGCCGAGCGCCAGGACGATCGGCCCGTCGCCGCCGCGGCCGTGCTCGGCCGGCGACGGCGGCACGACCACCGGGTTGGGGACGACGACCAGCCGCTCGCGCGGGTAAAGGCCGCCGTAGAAGTCGCCCCACTCCTCCGACAGGACGAACAGCCGGTCAAGGCGGTTGAGCACGAAGCGGATGTAGGCCCGGCGCAGCGGTCCGCAGGCCGCGTAGAAGGCCGGAAAGGCCCCCGCGTGCGCCTGCCCGACCCGGGGAATGCCCAGGAGGGCGCACAGCAGGATGAAGACCGACTGCCGGTAGAAGCTGGCGTTCGCCGAGAAGTGCACGTGCACCACGTCCACCCGCCGCGTCGCCGCCACCGCGGCGAACCGTCCCAGCGCGCGGAGTGCCGCCATCAGCTTGCGCGCCCGGCTGCCGTCCACGTGCGTGGGGATGTGGCGCAGGGCGAAGGCCGGCGCCCGCCAGTGGCCGAGGACGACCTTGAGGACGGCCGCGACGCCGCCCAGCCCCTGCGTCGACGGGCCGAGGACGACGACGCGCCTGGGCCTCGCCATGGCCCCGTCGGTCCCCTGCCCCGACCCGACTCCGTCGTCGGAGGCGCCTTCGGCAAGCGAACGAGCGTTGTTCCTCATCCAGAAAGTCATTCGGTCCGGCCCCGCTTCTGATGACTGGAGAATAGCCGATAAGGAACCGCACATTGGCGGCGCAGGAGCCATCGGACAACGGGGTCTCGCCAACCATGTCGGCGTAACACCTGCCGTCTGCCCCGCACCCCCTATGGCCATCCGGATGAAAACGGAACACGGAAAAGGGCCGGCAGCGCGTGCTGCCGGCCCCGAAGGGGTGCTTGCTGTATGACCGTCAGGCGGCGGTGGCCGTCAGGTCGTGCTGGTCGAACAGCGGGTCGACGTGCAGGGCGTTCAGGACCGCCGCGTCGAACGTCGTGGCCTGCGCCGCCGCGGCTTCGGCGGAGATCGCCGGGGCCTGCTGCATGGCCACGTGGTTCCACAGGTCCACCGAGCCCGCTTCCGCCGGGGCCGCCGACGCCACCGGCGCCGTGGCGTGG
>DASPIO010000304.1:0-31809 GCA_035629155.1 Azospirillum sp.
GGCGTCGGAGGCGACCTTGAAGCCCATCACGTCCATGCCGGCGGTGTCGGTCGGGCGCAGGATGACCGAGTGGCGGTCGAACTCGTCCCACGCCTTCAGGTAGATGCGGCCGTCCGCCTCTTCCGACACCTTGTGCAGGCCAAGGCGGTCGACGTAGTGGGTCAGCGCCGCGTCCTTGTCGAGCACGCGGATCTGGATGAAGCCGGGGCGCAATACGCCTGTCAGTGCCATTGGGGGTTCCTCCTCGTGGGGCGGCTTTCGCGCCACCGGTTCTTGTGGTGGTCGTGTCCTAGCCGGCCATCGCCGGATGCCGTTCGGACACCGCGTAGCCGCCCTTCGCGAAGACCAGCGGCGCCAGGGCGTTTTCATAGCTGTAGGACATGACCTGGCCGACCACGATCAGGTGGTCGCCGCCGTCGTAGACGTTCCAGGTGCGGCACTCGAAGCGCGCCGCCAGATCGTCGAAGACGGGGCAGCCGCCCAGGCCCGGCGTCCAGGCGATCTCCTTGAACTTGTCCTCGCCGCGGCTGGCGAAGCGGTTGGAGATGGCGATCTGGTCCGCGGACAGGACGTTGACCACGAAATGCTCGGCGTCGCGGAAGATGGCGGCGCTGTAGGCCGCCTTGTCGACGCTCCACAGGATGAGCGGCGGGTCGAGCGAGACGGCGTTGAAGCTGCTGGCCGTCACGCCGATGGGGGCGCCGCCGTCGTCCAGGGTGGTCACCACCGTGACGCCGGTGGGGAATTGCGAGAGCGCGCGGCGGAAGTCCCGCGTGTCGATGGCGGGCGCCGTCGGGGGCGGTGCGGTCAGGGTCTGTTCGGTCATCGCACGGGTCCTTCGGATGCTAGAGCTTCGAGGCCGGGGTGCCGCCCAGGCCGAAATGCTTCTTGGGGATCTCGTCGATCAGCACGGTGACGTTGCTGGTCGGGGTCGCCACGGTGCGCAGGATGGCGTCGGTCACCTCGCGGATCAGCGCCTCCTTCTGTTCGTCTGTGCGGCCTTCCATCATGCTGATGCGGGCGATGGGCATGCGGGTGCTCCCGGAAATGGCGTGGGGTGTCTTCAGATGTCGAGGACGAGGCGCGGCGACTTCGAGCGCGAGCAGCAGACGACGATCTGATCGTTGTCCGCCCGCTCCTCCTCGTTGAGGAACTTGTCCTTGTGGTCCGGCGTGCCTTCGAGGACGTCGCAGAGGCAGGTGCCGCAGACACCCTGCTCGCACGACTTCTTGACCTTGATGCCGGCCTTGGCGAGTGCGTCGAGGATGGTCTGGTCCTCGGCGACCTGCAGGGTGACGCCGCTGCGCTTCGCCACCACCTCGAACGCGGTGCCGTGCGTGTCGACGGTGGCGTTGAAGTACTCGTAGTGGATGCGGCCGGAGTCGTAGCCGGCGGCCTTGGCCTCGGCGATCACCCAGTCCATGAAGCCGGACGGGCCGCAGACGTAGACCTGCGCGCCGCCCGGCTGGGCGCCGAAGCACACCTTCGGATCGAAGCGTTGCGCCGCGTCGCCGTCATCGAAGTGCAGGTGGAGCTGGTCGGGGAAGGCCGTCGCCAGTTCGTCGAGGAAGCCGGCGCGGTCGCGCGAGCGGCTGCAATAGTGCAACTCGAAGGCCTTTCCGGCCGCGCGCAGGGCGTAGGCCATGGCCAGCATCGGCGTGACGCCGATGCCGCCGCCGACCAGCACCGACTTCTCCGCTTGCCCGTGCAGGGGGAAGTGGTTGCGTGGTGCCGAAATGCGCACCGCCGTGCCGACGGCGAAGTCGCGATGGATGGCCCGCGAGCCGCCACGCGAGTTCGGATCGTCGAGCACGCCGATGCGGTAGCGCTCGACCGCCCCCGGCGCGTTGCACAGCGAGTACTGGCGCACGAGGCCGTCGGCGACGTGCACGTCGATGTGCGCCCCCGCCTCGAACGCCGGCAGTGGGCCGCCGTCCGCGCGGGCCAGTTCGAAGACGGCTATGCCCGCCGCCTGGTCCTCGCGGGCGGCGACCACCGCGTCGATCACCATGTCCATGGTTTCACTGCTCATTCCGTCCACCTCAGCGCATGAAGATGCCGCCATTGACGTCCCAGGCGGCGCCCGTGACGAATCCCGCCTCCGGGCTGGCGAGGCGCACGACGAGGTCGGCGACGAACTGCGGGTCGCCCAGCGCCTTCACCGGGATCATCCCCTCGATGATCTGCGCCAGCCGCTCCGGCGGGACCGCCGCGCGCACCGACGGCAGGTCCATCGGCCCCGGCGCCACGGCGTTGACCGTGACGCCCGATGCCGCGAGTTGCCGGGCGAAGATCTTCGTCAGCGTCAGGATGGCGCCCTTGCTGGCCGCGTAGTGCGCCCCCGACGCGGTGCCGCCGTTCTGCCCGGCCAGCGAGGCCATGTTGACGATGCGGCCGTAGCCCTGCGCCGCGAAGTGGGCGCCGAACACCTGGCAGCCGAAGAAGGTGCCGCGCTGGTTGACCGCCGTCACCCGGTCGAACTCCTCCGGCGTGATCTCCATC
Organism: Azospirillum sp.; assembly: GCA_035629155.1. Taxonomy (GTDB): domain Bacteria; phylum Pseudomonadota; class Alphaproteobacteria; order Azospirillales; family Azospirillaceae; genus Azospirillum. The sequence goes on from DASPIO010000304.1 coordinate 2,503, forward strand.
ACCGGGGTGGTCGGCGTCATCGCCGCGTTGTTGACCAGCACGTCGACCCGGCCGAAGGCCTCCACCGCGCGGGCGAGCCCGGCGGTGAAGTCCCCCTTGGCGGTGACGTCCAGGCCGAAGGCGGCGATCCGCTCGCCGGACGGCGCGATCTCCCGCGCCGCCTGCTCCGCCGCATCGGCCCGCACGTCGGTGACGGCGACGGCGTAACCGGCCTGATACAAAGCCTCGGCGATGTACCGGCCGAGGCCCTGGCCGGCGCCGGTGACGAGCGCTCCGCGGTGCATCGCCGCCCCCGTCACAGGATGTAGCCGATGCTGGACAGGTGGTTGTCGGCGTTCAGCAGCCGGACCACCTTCTCGACGATGCGGAAATCATCGCCGTCCCGGCGCAGCGTGTAGGTGACGTCGGCCGGGTAGGTGCGCAGGTTGCCGTGCCGGTTCTCGCTGATGTGCTGGGCGCAACGCGCCTTCACCGTGCCGCCGTCATCCGACAGGACGCGGAAGCGGCTGACCGAGCGCACGGTCTTCGGCGTGGTCTGGGTGGAGATGGCCTCGCCGCCCAGCAGGCGCTCGACGCGCAACGTGCGCATCTCGGCCTTGTCATAGGCGTAGTTGAGGGTGTTGGCGAAATCCTCGGTGTGGGGATCGACCGGCACCACGTAGATGCCGTCGTCGGCCCACAGCTTCAGCCAGTCGCGGTATTCCTGGAAGTCCAGCATGTCGGCTTCCTTGCAGATGAAGGCCGCCACGTCGTTGAGCTGGGTGCTCATGGATGCAATCCTCGTTTCTTGCCGCTGAGATTCTTGCCGATCAGGCGGTCATCATCTCTTTGTACTTGCGGTAGGCGGCCCGCATGCCGGTCTCGGAGCACACAGCGCCGGCAACGTTGCCGTCCGGGCTGGTCTTCAGCTTGGACTGACCGCGGTTGACCAGGATCCATTCGTCAGGACCGGCCAGCGAGCCCTTCTGCACACGCTCCCACGCCTCCGCGTCGTCGGGGGTGCCGAAGCCCATCGGGCCCTGGAAATGCTCGTGCAGGCGCATGCGCAACTGGTTGAAGGCGGCCGGCGCGCCGTCACCGCCGATGGCGACGTGGTGGATCTCCGTCTCCTCGACCGAGATCGGGCGCAGCACGCGGAAGAACGCCATGGAGCAGGCGACGTTGGGGAACAGGTTCAGGTTGAAGCCCGAGCCGCCCACCGCGCGCACCAGACGGCGCACCTCCTGGTCGCTGTAGCCTTCCTTCTCCAGCTCGGCCGCGAACTCCTGGAAACGGCCGGGAATGGGGGCGTCCAGGTTGGCCTCCAGGTCGACCAGTTCGGGGATCATCACCATGACCGAGTGGCCGTTGCCCAGGTCCTCGACGAAGCCGGCGCCGTCCAGGAAGTCGAAGACCTGGCTGGTCTGGTTGTCCAGCGAGGTGACGAACGACTTGTGGACGATCGGGAAGTGGTAGGCGTCGGTGGTGTTCTCGAGCTGGATCTTCCAGTTGCCGGGGAAGCGGAAGCGATGGTCGCCCAGCACCTTGACCGGATAGCCGCCGCCCTGCTTCATGAACAGGTCGATCCACTTCTTCGCCCCGCCGAGGTAGTCGGTGAGCGGCTGCATGTCCGCCTTCAGCGTGGCGAAGATCATGCCCTGGTAGATTTCGTGCCGGACGCTGACGAGCGGGTAGTCCTTCTTGTCGAAGACGCCGTCGTATTCCTCGGGCTTCGGCAGCGCGCGCAGCTCGCCGTCAAGGGCGTAGCCCCAGCCGTGGTAGGGGCAGGTGAAGCTCTTCACCTTGCCCTTCTTGCCCTCGCACACGGTGGCGGCGCGGTGCCGGCAGCGGTTGAGGAGGACGTGGATCTCGCCCTTGCGGTCGCGGCTGATGATCACCGGCTGGCGGCCGATGTAGGACGTCTTGTAGGAGCCGGATTCCGGCACTTCGCTGGTGTGGCCGACCCACACCCAGGTGTTGTTGAAGATCCGGTCCATTTCGGCGTCGAACAGCGCCGGGTCGGAGTACAGCGACGTGTGGACCTTGTCTTCCAGAACCCGGTCGGAGATGTCGACCTCGGGGGCCTTCTTGCTGCGGCATGCGGTCATGGTGGTCATGGCTCTCTCATAGAGAAGGGTTTCTTATTTCGGCACCGGCAGGTCGGCGGCGGCGTCCCAGGGTTCGGCGACCTTGCGGCTGAACAGGCGTTCCGTCTGGAAGTGCGCGATGCGCCAGACGCCGCCCCCGCCGTCGCCGTCGCCGTCACGCCGGAAGCGCACGTCGAGCCGCGCCGAGGAGAGCTGCGAGTCCCCCGACGCGAAGGTCGAGGTCTGCAGCATCAGCCAGCGCCCGGTGGCGTCCGCCCCGTCGACGGCGATCTCCTCGCTGGTGAGGAAGTGCGCGTTCAGGCGGAAGTGGGCGGGCGGCACCGTGTACTTGGCGAACATGGCGCGGATCGCCTCCGCCCCCTCCAGCCGGCCGAAGGTCGTGGCGTAGCGCCCCCTGCCCTCCCAGACGGCGTCTGGCGTGAACAGCGCCATCAACGGGTCGAGGTCGAAGCCCTCGCCCAGGTCGTCGCAGAGCGCCATGTAGCGGTTGATGCAGGCGCGGACCCGCTTCTCCGCCTCCAGATCCTCGACCCGCCGGAGCAGGGCGCGGAGCGTCAGCCGTTCGGACGTGCGTTCGGACATTGGGGGGCTATTCCACCGGTGCCGTTCGGGATCAGGTCGGGATCTGGAGTTCGCGGCCGATCCGCGTCTCCACGGCGCAGTACTTCCACAGCTTGTAGGTGCCGTCGCCCACCGGGATGGTGCGGAACAGATTGCAGGCGGCGACCACCGTGTCGTAGTCGGGCATGTCCGTCATGAAGTAGCAGGTGAAAGGATAACCCTTCGACGGACCGACCATCGAACGGTCGTCGTCCAGCGTGCCGATGATCTTGGCGCCCGGCAGCGTGGACATCTCCTTCATCATCCGGCTGAACGCCTGCCAGACGTGCCCGGCCTCCTCGGCGGTGGCGTCCATGAAGTTCTGGTTGACGGATATGCAGAACAGAACCCGCAGCGGCGTCTTTTCGGTCATTCGTTCCTCCTGAAGAGCGTGGTCTTGATTCCGAGATCAAAGATATCCGGGAAGGGGCTGCTTACCAAAGAACATCGCTCCGGCGTTCTGGTAAGTGATCGCCCCCATGAAGGCGTGTTGCGTGCACATCGCCGCGTCGCGGTACAGCTGCGACAGCGGGTGGTCGTTGTAGGTGCTGGTCATGCCGGAGAGCTGGTAGGCGACGCGCACCGCCTCCGCGCATTCGTGCGTCAGGTGCGTGGCGGCGAGGCGGATCATGCTGGTCTCCTGCGGCGTCGGCCGGCCCCCGGCCTGAATGACCGCCCAGGCGTCCTCGGTCGCCTCGTAGAAGAAGGCACGCGACGCGCGGACCTTGGCTTCGGCCTTGGCCACCTCGATCTGCACGTAGGCGCGGTCGCCGATGTTGGGGGCGCCGGTGACCGAGGTGCGCGAGGCCGCCGTCTTCTGGAGGACGTCCAGCGCCTCGCGGGCGATGCCCAGGGTGACCACCGACAGCACCTGTGCGGCGAAGGCCAAGCTGGGGTAGCGGAAGAACGGGTCGTCGACGGTGGGCACGCCGCCGCGGGTGAAGGTCCACTCCTCCGGCACCATGACGTTGTCGACCACGAGGTCGTGGCTGCCGGTGCCGATCAGGCCGATGACGTCCCACGCCGGCTCGATGGTCAGCTTGTCGCGCGGGATCACCGCCATGCGCGGCAGGGACTGGCCGTCGTCCGGCATGATGCCGACGCCGCAGACCGACGCGCCCATGCAGCCGCTGCCGAACTGCCAGCGCCCGTTCACCAGATAGCCGCCGTCCACCTTGCGGGCGGGCTGCGGCGGGAAGATGCCGCCGGCGAAGACGACGTCCGGCCCGTTGGCCCAGACCTTCTCCACGGTCTGCGGAGGCAGTGCCGCGAGGTAGGCGGGGTTCATGCCGAAGCTCGCCACCCAGCCGGCCGACCCGTCGGCCGCCGCGATCTCCTCGACCATCAGCAGGAAGTCGAGCGGCGACTTCTCGTCCCCTCCGTAGCGCTTCGGCACCAGGGCGCGGTAGACGCCGATGCCCTTGAAACGCTCGATGATGTCCTGGGAGATGTACTTCTGCTGTTCGAATTCCTTGCGGCGGGCGCGGATGTCGGCAAGCAGCGAATCGAATTCCGCTGCACCACCCCAGACGTCCTTATCGATCATGTGACGAGGCATGTGGTGAAGTCTCCCGAGAACGAGGTTATTGGTTGGCGGGACGGGCGACGAGTTGCTGACCGACGGCGCACAGCGCCGCGTCCTCGCCCTTCCGGCCGATAAGCTGCAGGCTGACCGGACGGCCATCGACCGGCGGCAGGGGTATGGACAGGGCCGGGTGGCCGGACAGGTTGAACGGGCGCACCAAGGCCGACGCGCGCAGGTCCACGCGCCCCGCCAGCGCTTCGTCCAGCGGCATCGGAAAGCCGGGCAGGGTCGGCAGGACCAGGGCGTCCACGTCGGCCAGCGCGCGGTCCACCTCCGCCGTGAAGCGGGCGCGGACCTCTTCCGCCGAGGCCACGTCCTCCGGCGTCGTTTCCGCCGCCTTCGCCAGGCGGGCGGCGACGTCGGCGCCGACCAGACCGCTGTCCAGGTAGCGTCCGCAGGCGGCCCAGGTCTCGGCGTTGATGACGATCAGCCCGGCGTTGAACGCCGCGACCAGCGACGGCAGTTCGACCGGCCGCGCGACGGCCCCGGACGCGGCCACCGCTTGCGCCACGGCGCGGAGGATGACCGGCTCGGCGGCGACGGACAGCGTGCCCAGCACCAAGGATCCGGCCCCGGCCGGTGCCGGGGTGAAGGTCGGGTCCATGGCCGCCATGGCGGCGACCAGGGCATCGAGGGAATCGGCCATGGGACCGACGCAATCCAGGCTGCTTTCCGCCGGCATCACGCCGCGGCGGGAGACGCGCCCGAAGGTCGGCTTCAGGCCGAACACGCCGCAGCAGGCCGCCGGCAGGCGGATCGACCCGCCCGTGTCGGTGCCGAGCGCGAAATCGACCAGGCCCGCGGCCACGACCGCCGCCGATCCGCTGGACGAGCCGCCGGGGATCAGCGCGGGAAAGCGCGGGTTGACCGGGGTTCCGGACCATGCGTTCACCCCGGTCATGCCGTAGGCGAATTCGTGCAGCGCCGTCTTGCCGACGATGCGGCAACCGGCATCCAGCACCGCCTGCACCACGTCGGCGTGGGCGGTGGCTGGCGGGGCCATGTCCAGGGCCCGGCTGCCGGCCCTCGTCGGCATACCGGCGATGTCGATGGTGTCCTTGATGGCGACCGTTGGAACCGCGACGGCCGGGCCGTCGCCACCGATGACACAGCGTTGGATGAAGCCGTCAAACACAGGCGGCGGGCCCCTGTCTGCGTCCGCCGGCGCGACGCCGGAACGGACTTGGATTGATTCTGGGAAGCGTTGGAAGTGTTTCACTATTCACTTGAAAAGTCAACTAGTGGAACGGCGGAAAATCAGTGAGCTGGCGGGAAATTCGACGGGATTGGAGGCGCTTCGCAGGTTGGGGCAAGCGCCAGCGCGGCCCAACACCCACCGGTGCGAAAAGGGTGTTGGGCCGCGCCGCGCTTGGCGCCAACCTACGAGCCGCGCCGTGCGCCGCCCTACTTCAGCAGGCGCCACGCACCGTCCTTGACGGTGATCATCACGCGGCCGCGCGCGTCGAAGCCGGAGTGGTCCTGCGGCGACATGCTGTAGACGCCCTGGGTGCCCACCAGTTCCTTGGTGCCCTCCAGCGCGTCGCGCAGCGCGGCGCGGAACTCCGGCGTGCCGGGCTTGCCGCCCTTCAGTGCGGCGGGGACGGCGTTGGCCAGCAGCAGGCCGGCGTCGTAGACGTTGGCGCCGAAGGTGGCCGGCACCGCGCCGTAGGCCGCCTTGTAGGCGTCGACGTAACCGCCCGCCACTTTCTTCGACGGGTGGTCGTCGCCGATCTCGCCCAGCACGAGCATGAGGCTGGCGGCCAGCACCGCCCCCTCCACCTTCTTGCCGCCCAGCTTCAGGAAATCGGGCGATGCAGCGCCGTGCGTCTGGTAGATGCGGCCTTTGTAGCCCTGGTCGACCAGCGTCGTGTGCGGCAGCACCGTGGCGGCCCCGGCGGTGGCGATCAGCACGGCGTCCGGGTTCGCGCCCAGCATCTTCAGCGACTGGCCAGTGACCGAGGCGTCGGTGCGTTGGAACCGCTCCTCCGCGACGACCTTGATGCCGGCCTTCTGCGCCTGCGCGCCGAAGGTCTTGATCCAGTTTTCGCCGTACGGGTCGTTGGTGGCGATCAGACCGACGCTCTTCACGCCGTTCTTCGTCATGTGCCCGACCAGCGCGCTGGCGATCAGGTCATCGTTCTGCGTGGTCTTGAAGACCCACTTCTTCTTGTCGTCCATCGGCAGCACGACGGCGGCGGTGCCGACCGGGGCCAGCATGGGCGTGCCCGACTCGGCGACGAAGCCGATGACGCCGACGGCGTTCGGCGAGCCCGACGGGCCGATGATGGCGTCCACCTTGTCGGCGATCAGCTTCTTGGTGTGCTGCACCGACAGCGTCGGATCGCTGGCGTCGTCGAGCAGGATGTACTCGACGCTGACGCCCGCGATCTCCTTGGGCAGCAGCGCCACGGTGTTCTTCTGCGGGATGCCGACCACGGAGATCGGACCGGTGGCCGACGCGATCACGCCGACCTTCATCTGCGCGGCGGCCGTGCCGGCGAAGGTGAGTGCCGCGACGGCGACGCTGGCGGCCAGAAGCTTCTTCATACCCATAGTTTGCCCCCTCGTTTTGTTGGTTGGTTCCGTTGGTTGCGCGTGTCTTGCGTCAGGCGTCGGCCGTCTGCCGGTCGGCGCCCGCAATACCCAGGTAGGTTTCGATGACCCGGTCGTTCTTCGCCAGATCCGCCGCCGGCCCCTGCAGGGCGAACTCGCCGGCCTCCATGACGTAGCCGTAGTCGGCCACCGCCATGGCGGCGCGCGCGTTCTGCTCGACCAGCAGGATCGACACGCCGCGCCGGCGCAGATCGGCGATGATGCGGAAGATTTCGGCGATGATCAGCGGGGCGAGGCCAAGGCTCGGCTCGTCGAGCAGCAGCAGCTTGGGCTTCGCCATCAGCGCGCGGCCCATGGCCAGCATCTGCCGCTCGCCGCCGGACAGGGTGCCGGCGGCCTGCCGGCGCCGCTCCTTCAGGCGCGGGAAGATGCCGAAGACCTCATCCAGCGTGTCGCGCTGGTCGCGCTGCCCCTGCCGCCAGCGGTCGAAGCCGCCGAGCCGCAGGTTGTCCTCCACCGACATCGACCCGAACAGCTCGCGCTTTTCCGGGATCAGGCCCATGCCGCGGCGGACCAGCTTCTCCACGCCCAGCGGCCGGGTGGTGGACTCGCCGAAGTAGGCGATCTCGCCGGAAAACGGCAGCAGGCCCATCATCGCCGACAGCAGCGTCGTCTTGCCCGCCCCGTTGGGGCCGACGATGGTCACCACCTGCCCTTCGCGGATCTCCATGCTCACCGAGCGCACGGCGGCGATCTTGCCGTAGGACACCGACAGGCCGCGGCACGCCAAGAGGACCGGCGTCTCCGTGCCGCTCATTGCACACCTCCCAGGTAGGCTTCGAGAACGCGGGGGTTCTGCTGGATCTCCTTGGGCAGCCCCTCGGCGATCTTGGTGCCGAACTCCATCACCACGACGCGGTCGGCCAGGTTCATGACGAAGTCCATGTCATGCTCGACCAGCAGGATCGCCAAGCCGTCCGCCCGCAGTTGCCGCAGCAGCGCGGCCAACTCCTGCTTCTCCTTGTAGCGCAGGCCGGCGGCCGGCTCGTCGAGCAGCAGGACGTAGGGGTTGGCGGCCAGCGCGCGGGCGATCTCCAGCACCCGCTGCTGGCCGAGCGCCAAGGCACCGGCTTCCGTCCACAGGTGCGCGCCGAGGCCGACCCGCTCCAACTGCCGCTTGGCTTCGGCCAGAAGTTGCGCCTCCTCGCCCCGGTCGAGGCGGAAGATGGCGGCGAAGAGCCCCTTCACGCCGCGGGGATGCGCGCCGATGGCGACGTTCTCTATCACCGACATGTCGGGCAGCAGCCGGACGTGCTGGAAGGTGCGGTTGAGGCCGAGGAGCGAGATCTCCCGCGCCGACTTGCCGAAGATGGACCGGCCGCGGAACTCGAAGGTGCCGCCGTCCGGCGTGCCGACACCGCTGACCAGATCGAAGAAGGTGCTCTTGCCCGCCCCGTTGGGGCCGATCAGCGCCAGGATCTCCCCGGCGTTGAGGTCCAGGCTGACGTCCTTGTTGGCCTGCACGCCACCGAAGGACTTGCGGGCGTTGCGCACCTTCAGGATCGGCCCGCCGCCCGCCGCCCGCTCGCGCACCGGCAGCGGCGCCTCGTCCGGCACGGCGCGCGGCAGCACGGCGGACCAGCCCAGGCGGCGCTGGATGCCGGCCAGGAGGCCGTCGGGCGCCACGTGGAAGATCACGATGATGATGGTGCCGAAGATCACCATCTCGAAGTTGCCGGCATGGCCGATCAACGACGGCAGATGCGCCTGCAGGAACGGCTTCAGCGAGGTGATCAGGCCGGCGCCGACGATGGCGCCCCAAAGGTTGCCGGCCCCGCCGACCACCGTCATGAACAGGTATTCGATGCCCTGGTTCAGCGAGAACGGCGTGGGGTTCACGAAGCGCTGGAAGTGCGCGTACATCCAGCCGGTGACGGCCGCCATCACGCAGGCGATGACGAAGATCTGCACCTTGGCCGCGCGGGTGTCGATGCCCATGGATTCGGCCATCACCACGCCGCCCTTCAGCACCCGCATCGCCCGTCCCTTGCGGGAATCCAGCAGGTTGGCGATGCCCCACATGAAGCCCAGCAGCACGATCCACACCACGGCGTAGCTGGCGGCCGGGGAGATGAACTCCTGGCCCCCCAGCGACAGGCGCGGCAGGCCGGACAGGCCGGTCTGCCCGCCGGTGGCGGAAAGCCCGCCGAACAGGAAGTAGACGGCGACGGCAAACGCGATGGTGGCCAGCGGCAGGTAGTGGCCGGACAGCCGCACGGTGATCGACGCGCCGATGTAGGACCCGGCGGCGCTGACCGCGACGATGACCGGCAGCGTCGCCCACGGCGACCAGCCCGAGTTCAGCGTGAACCACGCCGTGATGTAGGCGCCCAGGCCCACGTAGGCCGCCTGCCCGAAGGACGGGATGCCGCCCTTGCCGGTCAGCAGCACGAGGCTGAGCGCCACCACGGACGACAGGCCGATGTAGGTGAGGATCGCCAGCGCATACTCGGACAGCACCAGCGGAGCCGCGACGATCAGCGCCACGGCCAGGAGGGGGAGAAGCCGGCGGATGGTCATTCCTCGTCCTCCACCCGGCGCGAGGCCATGGAGCGCCACAGCAGCACGGGGATGATCAGGGCGAACACGATGGCCTCCTTGAAGGCGCTGGCGGCGAAGGAGGCGAAGCTCTCCAGCACGCCCAAGCCGAGCGCGCCGGCGGCGGACAGCGGATGGCTCGCCAGCCCGCCGATGATGGCGGCGACGAAGCCCTTGAGCCCGAGCAGGAAGCCGGTGTCGTAGTACATCGTCGTTACCGACGAGATGAGGACACCCGCCACCGCGCCGATGAAGGCGGCGACCAGGAAGGCGGCGCTCCCCGCCATGCTGGCGGAGATGCCCATCAGCCAGGCGCCGGTGGGGTTGATGGCGGCGGCGCGCAGCGCCTTGCCGTACAGCGTGCGCTCGGAGGCGACGAACAGCAGCACGACCAGCAGCGCCGTCACCGCGTACACGACGATGGACTGCGCCTGGATCGGCACGCCACCGATGCTGAAGCTGATGTCGACCAGCGGCGCCGTGCGCCCGCCGCCCGGCCCGAAGATGAACAGCCCCAATTCGTTGAGCACGAGGTGCAACGCCACCGAGACGACCAGCAGCACGAGAATCGAGGCCCGCGCGATCGGGCGGTAAACCAGACGGTAGAGCAGCGGCCCCATGGTCGCGATCAGGACCACCGTCACCACCGCATGCGCCAGCGCCGGCAGTTCCACCCGGCTTGCGGCGTAGGTCAGGGCCGCCGCCAGCAGCGGCGGCCAGGACAGCCGCCCCAGGTCGGGCACGGCGTCGCGCAGTTCGCCGCGGCGGAGCGCCCGCAACAGCTCGACCCCCACGGTGACCGCGACCAGCAGCACGACGAGGCCGACCGTTCCCGGCGTCCTGCCCTCGCGCAGGAGGATGTAGGTAAGGGCCGCGTAGGAGACGAACTCCCCCTGCGGGATCAGGATGATTCGCGTGACGGCGAAGACGAACACCAGCGCAAGCGCCAGCAGGCAGTACACGGCGCCGTTGGCGAGGCCGTCCTGCGTCAGGTAGCCGGCGATGTAGGGACTCATGCCCGCCCCCCCGATCCGGGGCGGACGGGACAAGGCAGGGATACGGCGCGCGCATCGGCCGCGCACGGTTGGTTGGGTCCGGTGAACAAGGAAGAGCACCCCCCGATCGATTCCGACAGCGACATTTAGTCGCGTTTCATTTGTTTCATCATTCACTTGAAAGGTCAACCAAATTCAGGCGGCGAAACTGCAGTATTCTGCGGGTTTCAGGCACCTCTGATTGCCCGATTCCTATGCTGCACGTGCACAATTTCGTGCCGCAATGCACAATACTGCCGCAACCCCGCGCGCCCCGGCGTGGCGCGCGCCGGGACAACGCAGCGATTCGACCTATTCCCCAGTGTTTGACTTGACTTTGGGCGCCGATGGGCGGAGACGCATCAGCGACGCGTGCGCATGCCATCGGCTACCGTGCCGCCGCGTCCCGATAAACAGCCCGAGATTGTGACGCTTCCGATGAGCACGCCGAAAACGACGTCGAGCAAGTACCTTCCCGGCAGCGACAGCTTCGACGTCAACTCCTTCCCCCTCTACTGGGTCGCGCGCCTGAACGCGAAGTACGGGATGGAGATGGAGAAGAAGCTCAAGGCGGTGAACATGGACGTGTCGCGCTGGCGGGTCGCCATGCTGCTGCGCGTGCATGAGGAGCTGAGCATCTCGCAGATCGCCGAGCACGCCATCGCCAAGCTGCCGACGATCACCAAGATCGTCTACCGCATGCAGGACGAGGGAATCGTCACCGTCAAACCGTCGGCCACGGACGGCCGCGTCAGCATCGTCAGCCTCACCGAGAAGGGGCACAGCAACATCCGCGAGGTCAACGAGACCACCCAGAAGCTGTTCAAACGCCTGTTCAACGGCATCTCGGAAACGCAGATCCAGCGGCTCAACGCGACATTGCAGCAGATGCTGAACAACCTGATGGAGGATTGACGCCGGCCTCCACGCCGTCCGGGGACGGGAACGACTCGGATTCCCGTCACACCCGACCGGCGCATGAAGGACGACGCGTTCGGCAACGGGGCGTCACAGCGCTCTCGAAACCACGGCGGCGGCGGCCAGCACACGCCGGTCATCGCCGGGACGACCAACCACCTGCACGCCGACCGGCAAGCCCGAAGGCCCGCGCAGGCCCGGCACGTTGACGCACGGCACGCCCAGCAACGTCCAGACCCGGCTGAACACCGGGTCGCCGGTCGCCGCCAGCCCCTCCGGCGCTTCACCCGGCGCGCTGGGGACCAGCAGCACGTCCATCGCGCCCAGCGCTTCGTCGAACCCCGCCCGCCCCTCCGCCGCAAGCACCATGGCCGCGTCGTAGTCCTCCGGCGCGATGGCGGCCCCGGTCTCCAGGATCTCCCGCAGCTTGGCGCTGAGCCGGTCGGGCGCGGCCAGCATCTCCGGCGCGCAGCTCCGCGCGCCCTCATAGGCCATGACGGTCTTCTGCGCCTCCAGCAGGCCGCGCCAGCGCTCGGACGGCGTCACGTCGCGCACCTCGATCCCGGCCGCGCGCAGACGGTGCGCCGCCTCGTCCAGGGCGTCGCGCGTCGCCGGCCCGGCGGCCTCCCACTCATGGGTGCGGCACAGGCCGATGCGCGGACGGAACGGTTCGTCCCCGGCGCGCAGCGCCGGCCGGCCGGCGAGCACGGAGGCGAAGAAGGCCGCGTCCTCCACCGTCGCGGCGAAGACGCCGACCGTGTCCAGGCTGTCGGCGAAGGGCCGCACGCCGGTGCGGTCGATCAGCCCGAAGCTCGGCTTGTAGCCGACGCAGCCGCAGTAGCTCGCCGGCCGGATCACGGAGCCCGCCGTCTGCGTGCCGAAGGCCAACGGCACCATGCCGTCGGCCACCGCCGCCGCCGAGCCGGACGACGAACCGCCCGGGGTGCGGCCGGGGTCGTGCGGGTTGCGCGTCTTGCCCGGTTGGAAATAGGCGAACTCGGTGCTCACCGTCTTGCCGAGCATCAGCGCGCCGGCCCCCCGCGCCAGCGCCACGCACGCGGCGTCGCGCGGTGGCCGGTGCCCCTCGTACAGCGGCGAGCCGTAGCCGGTGGGCATGTCGGCGGTGTCGATGATGTCCTTGACCCCGACCGGCAGGCCCTTGAGCGGGCCGCCCCCCGTACGGTCGATGCGCCGCGCCTCCTCCAGCGCGGCATCGGGGTCGAGGTGTTGCCACGCCTGCACGTCGGGCTCGCGCTCGGCGATGCGGTCGAGGCAGGCGCGGGCCAGCGCCTCGCAGGTCAGCGAACCGTCGGCGATGCGGCGGACCGCGTCCAGGGCGGTGGGAATGCGGGTCATGGCCTGCACCAGTCTTCGATGATGCGTCCGTACGCCTCGACCGCCTGATCGATGCGCGAGACGAGGCAGTACTCGTCGGTCTGGTGCGCCATGGCCGCTTCGCCGGGGCCGAGAATCACGGTGGGCAGCCCGCCCATGGCCGGCGTCAGGGCCGAGGCGTCGGTGAAGTAGGTCGCCCCCTTGACCGCCGGCGCCGCGCCGAGCAGCGGCGTCATGATGGCGAAGACCCGGCGCATCCACGCATCCTCGGGGTCGGTCCACACCGCCTCGACGTCGACGATCGGGTCCATCGCCACGTCGGACCCCAGGAAGCTGCCGAGCGCTTCCCGAACCCGCGCGTGCGTCTGGCCGGGCACGGTGCGGATGTCCAGCCCGATCTCGGCGCGGTCGGGCACCGAGTTGACGTTGATGCCGCCATGAAAGGTGCCGACGTTCAGCGTCGGACCGCCGAGCACCTCGTGCCGGCGCTCGTTGAAGTCGAAGTCGTCCAGCTTCACCACGGCGTGCGCCGCCTTGGCCACGGCGTTGACGCCCTTCTCCGGCATGGAGCCGTGCGCGGTCACCCCCTCCGCCACCGCCTTCAGCCACAGCGCCCCCTTGTGGCCGACCAGCGGGTGATTGGACGTCGGCTCCGCCACCACCAGCGCGCCGGCCTGCCCCAGCAGGCCCGGCTGGTTGCAGAGGTGGTAGGCCCCCTCGCACCCCGTCTCCTCCGCCGCGGTGATGACCAGCAGCGCGCCCGGCCCCTGTTCCAGGATCGGGCGGTTGGCGATGCACGCCTCGACGAAGGCGGCGACGCCGGCCTTCATGTCGCTGGAGCCGCGCCCGAACAGCCTGTCGCCCACGATCTCGCCGCCGAACGGGTCCTGCGTCCAGTCGCGCATGCCCAGCGGCACCGTGTCGATGTGGCCGGTGAAGGCGATGGGCAACCTTCCCTCCTGCCCGCCGATGCGGGCGACGAGGCTGGCGCGGCCCTCGCCGAAATCGACGACCTTCACGGCGAAGCCGTTGTCCTCCAGCCGCGCGGCGAGGATGTCGGCGCAGCGCCGCTCGTTGCCGGGCGGGTTGATCGTGTTCTGCCGGACGAGCGCCCGGGTGAGCGCGACGGCGGGGGAGTGCGTCATGGGACCCTTCCTGTTACCCGAAATACGCCTGGTGCACCTCGTCGCTGCCCATCAGCTCCTCCGGCCGGCCGGAGGCGACGACGCGCCCCTGGCTCAGCACGTAGCCGACGTGCGAGATCGCCAGCGTCTGCTTGGCGTTCTGTTCGACGAGAAAGACGGTGATGCCCGCCTCGTTGACGCGGCGGATGATGTTGAAATTCTCCTTCACGTAGAGCGGCGACAGGCCGAGCGACGGCTCGTCGATCAGCAGCACCCTGGGCTGCCCCATCAGGCCGCGCCCGATGGAGACCATGGCCTGTTCGCCACCCGACATGGTGCCGGCGAGCTGGGTGCGCCGTTCCTCCAGGCGCGGGAACAGCGCGTAGACGCGCGCCAGCCGCTCGCGCACCCGCTCGTCGCCGTCCACCAGATAGGCGCCGAGGCGCAGGTTCTCCTCCACCGTCAGCTTGGGGAACAGGCGGCGCCCCTCGGGAATGGCGCCGATGCCCTGGGCGATGACGCGGTGGGTGGGCAGCCCGGCCAGTTCCGTGCCCCCGAAGCGGATCGACCCCGTGCGCGGCGGCGTCAGGCCGAGGATGGCGCGCACCAGCGTGGTCTTGCCCGCGCCGTTGGCGCCCAGGAGGCAGGTGATGGTGCCGGCGCGCACCTCCAGCGACACGCCGTGCAGCACGTCGGCCTTCTCATAGCCGCAGGTGACGTCCTCGATGATCAGGTCCGCGCTCATTCGACCCCCAGATAGGCTTCCTGGACCTGCCGGTCGCCGGCCACCTCGCGGTAGACGCCCTCGGCGATCTTCTGGCCGAAGTTCAGCACGACGCAGCGGTCGGTGATGCGCTCGATGACGCCCATCTCGTGTTCGATGATGACGATGGCGAGCGACGGATCGACGCGGTCGCGCACCTCCAGGATGTCGTCCATGAGCTGGCGGGTCTCCTCGTGCGTCATGCCGGCCGAGGGCTCGTCGAGCAGCAGCAGCTTGGGGTGCGCGATCAGCGCCCGGCAGATCTCGATGCGGCGGCGCTGGATCATCGGGAAGGCGGCCACCGCCTCGTCCATGCGGCGCGCCAGATCGGGATGGAAGGTGCCGAGGATGACCCGCGCCTCCTCGCGCGCCGCCTCGTACGCGTCGCAGAAGGCCTTGCGCCGCATCAGGTTGAACCACAGGCCGCGATTCAGGCGCTTGTGGTTGCCGATCATGACGTTGTCGAAGATCGACAGCGGCAGGCACAGCCGCGAGCGCTGGAAGGTGCGGACGATGCCGGCCTCGTAGACCGCCTGCGGCGTCCAACTGGTGATGTCGCGCCCGTCGAAGACGACACGGCCCTCGTCGGCGGCGTAGATGCCGGTGACCACGTTGAAGAACGTCG
This sequence comes from Azospirillum sp., assembly GCA_035629155.1. Taxonomy (GTDB): domain Bacteria; phylum Pseudomonadota; class Alphaproteobacteria; order Azospirillales; family Azospirillaceae; genus Azospirillum. The sequence goes on from DASPIO010000304.1 coordinate 17,725, forward strand.
TCTTGCCCGAGCCGTTCGGGCCGATCAGCCCGACCACCTCGCCGGTGCCGACGTCGAAGTCGACTCGGTTGAGCGCCACCAGACCGCCGAAGCGGCGGGTCAGTCCGGCGACGTCGAGAAGCGGTGTCGGCGCCAGCATCAGGCCCTCCCCGGCACGTAGGCGCGCAAGGTGCGCGGCAGAAGACCCTGCGGCCGGAACAGCAGGATCAGCATGACCAGCCCGGCGTAGAGCAGGAACCGGTATTCCTGGATGATCTGGAACTTCTCCGGCAGGATCACCACCAGCGCCGCCGCCAGCATGGCGCCCCACAGGTTGCCGATGCCGCCCAGGAGGATGATCGACACCAGGATCAGGCTGTCGCCGAAGGTGAAGTTGTTGGGCGCGATGAAGCCGACCATCAGTGCGTAGAGCGCGCCCGCCATGCCGGCCAGCGCGTTGCCCCAGGTGAAGGCGACGATCTTCCAGCGCGCGATGTCGTGGCCGAAGCAGGCCGCCGCCGTCTCGTCGATGCGCACGGTGTCGAGCGCCAGCCCGACCCACGAGCGCTCCATCCGCCGGGTCAGCCCGAACGCCAGCACCAGCAGCGCCAACGCCGCCACCACGTAGACGACGTAGTGCGACAGCTCGACGCCGCCGAACTCCAGGGCGGTGTTGGGCTTCCAGCCGAACACCGTGACGTTGCGGATCTTCATGCCCTGTGGCCCGCCGAGCGTGTCGTTCACCTCCAGGAAGGTCTTCATCAGGATGGCGAAGGCGATGGTGACCACCGCCGTGTAGTGCCCCTTGGTGCGCAGCATCGGCAGGATGAGCAGCGAACCGAGCGCCGCCGCCGCCAGCCCGCCCAGCGGGATCGCCAGCAGGTGCGGGACGGCCGTGTACTTCACCACCACCGCCGCCGTGTACGCCCCGACCCCGTAGAACGACGCCCCGGCGAAGTTGACCATGCCGGCGTAGCCGAACTGCACGGTCAGCCCGATGCAGGTGGTGGCCGACAGCAGCACCGTCGCCATCATAAGGAGCGGGAAATGGTCCTCGTAGAACCATGCGGTGACCGCCAGCACCGCGGCGATGACGGCGGCGTTCAGCACGCCCTCGTGCGCGTCGACGCTGGCGCCGATGGCGCGGGCGAGGCCGAAGCGCCACGCGGCAAGGGACGCCAGCGCGGCCCCGGCGATCAGCGCGCCGACCGCCCATTGCTGTTCGGCGGTCAGCAGGGCCACGGCGAACACCGCGCCGGCGCCGACGGCGGCGAGTCCGGGGAGGAGCGAAGGTCTGGTCTTTTCCATGCTCACACCCGCTCGCTGGTCTTTTCGGCGATCAGGCCGCTTGGCCGCCACGCCATGATGGCGATGACCACGGCGTAGGCGAAGACATCCTTGTAGGCGCTGGCGAAGGGCAGCGCGACCGCCCCGATGGTCTGCAGCGCCGCGAACAGGAAGCCGCCGAGGATGGCGCCGTAGATGTTCCCCAGGCCCCCGATGATCGCCGCCGAGAAGCCGGCGACGCCCAGCAGCAGGCCCATGCCGAAGTTGATCTCGTTGTAATAGAGCCCGTTCATGACGCCGGCGAACGCCGCCACGCCCGATCCGATGGCGAAGGTGACCAGCACGATGAGGGTGAAGTTGATGCCCATGCAGCGCGCCGTCTCCTCGTCCTGCGCCACCGCACGGATGGCGAGGCCGAGCTTGGTGCGATTGATAACGAGGTTGAGGGCGACGATCACCGCCAGCCCGGCGAGCAGCAGGATCGCCGAATCCGCCCGGACGGTGAAGCTGCCGAACGCGATGGAATCGGCCGGCAGCAGGCGCGGAAACGGTTTGGGGTTGGCCCCCTCCGGATAGAACAGCCGCACTCCCTCGCGCAGCACGGTGCCGAGCATCAGCGTGATAAGCAGCGTGTTGAGCGGCGGGGCGGAGCGCAGCGGCATCACCAGATACCGCGCGATCAGCGCCCCCAGCAGCGCCATGGACCCGACCGCCATCGCGGTGACGCCGATCACCTGCACCAGCGGGCTGGCGACGCCCGCGGCCTGCAGGCCGAGGTACGTCGCCAGCCCGGCGAAGGTGCCGACCATCAGCACGTCGCCGTGCGAGAACTTGATGACGTCCAGCACGCCGAAGAACAGCGTGAAACCGACCGCGACGAGGGCGTACATCATGCCCAGCATCACGCCGTTGACGACGTACTGACCGAACAGGCCGATGTCCATGGCGCACCCCGCCTAGTGCTTCAGTTTCCGCTTTCCGGCGGCGTACTCGCTGTCCTCCCAGACGACCCACTTGCCGTCCTGGGCGACGTACTTGGTGATCGCGGCCACCGTGTTCTGGCCGTGGTCGTCGAAGGTGATGGGGCCGACGATGCTGTCGGCGTTCCTGGTCTTGCGCAGTTCGTCGCGCACCTTCTTGCGGTCGGGGCCGACCTTCTCGATGCTGTCGAGCAGCAGGTTCATCGCCGCATAGGCGAACGGCCCGTAGGCCTCCCAAGGCTCGGCGTAGCCGGCGGCCTGATACTTCTCGACGAAGAACTTGCCGCCCGGCAGCTTGTCCACCGGCGCCCCTTCGCGGAAGGCCAGCGAACCCTCGGCCAGCGGGCCCAGACCCTCCAGATAAGCGTCCGAGACGATGCCCGACGTGCCCTGGAACTGCACGTTGCCCATGCCGAGCTTGTCCATCTGCGAGCGGATGCGCACCCCGATCGGCGTCAGCCCGCCGAAGAACAGCACCTGCGGGTTCAGCGCCTTGATCTGCGTGAGTTCCGCGGTGAAGTCCTGCTGGTCGGCCGTCACCCCGAAGGCGCCGAGGATCTGCAGGCCGTTCTGCTTGGCGAACTTGGTGAAGTACTCGTTATGGCCCTTGCCGTAGTCGGTGGTGTCGTGGATCACCGCGAAGGTCTTGAACCCCTGGTCGGCCATGAACTTGGCGGCGACCTCGTTCTGGTTGATCATCGTACCGTTGACGCGGCTGATCTCCTTGAAGTCGTTGCCGTAGGTGATGTCGGGCAGCACCGCGCCCCAGACGATCGCCGGCATGCCGAACTGGTGATAGACGTCCACCGTGCCGATGGCGACCGCCGAGCAGTAATGGGTGACGCCCCCGATCACCGACTTGTCGGTGGCGGCCTTGGTGGCGACCTGGACGCCGACGTTGGGCTTGCACTCGTCGTCGAGCACGGTGAGCTGATACTGGTACTTCGCCTTCGGGTCGGCGTTGCGCAGCTTCACCGCCAGATCGGCCGAGTTGCGCCCGCCCAGCCCGTTCGCCGCCACGCCGCCGCTCAGCGGCCCGATGAAGGCGACGTGCACCGTGTCCTTGGCCTGCGCCGGCAACGTGCCCAGCACCAGCGTCGCGGCCAGCGCCGCGACGGCCATTCCCCGCATCCTGTCCATGCCATCCTCCCCGTTTCGGTTATCAGTAGTTCAATCCCAGCCACGTCTTCACCTGCTCGTGCATGTCTCCCATGAAGTGCTCCCGCGGCCCCGCCCCGGTAACCTCGCCAAGGCTCAGGACGTAGGTATAGTCGGACAGCTCGATCACCTTGCGGATGTTGTGGTCGACCAGCAGGATCGCCATGCCGGCCTTGGCGAACAGGGTGATCCAGTCGAAGACCTGCTCGGCGATCTTGGGCGACAGGCCGATGCTCGGCTCGTCGATCATGCAGAGCTTGGGGCGCAGCAGATAGGCCTTGGCGAACTCCACCTGCTTCTGCTGCCCGCCGCTGAGCGCGCCGGCCTTGGAGTCCAGACGCGCATGCACCAGCGGAAAATGCTCCAGCATCTCCGCCCAGCGGTCCGGCCCGGTGTCGCCCGCGGCGAGCTGGCGGCGGCGGCGCAGCGGGATGCTCAGGTTGTCGTGCACGCTCATGTGCGGGAACAGGCTGGACTCCTGCGGGATGTAGCCCATGCCCAGGCCGATCAGCTCGTGCGGGCGGATGCCGGTGATGTCGCGGCCGTCGAAGACGACGCGCCCCGCCTTCAGCGCCAGCAGGCCGGCCGCCGCCTTCATGATGGTGGACTTGCCCGCCCCGTTCAGCCCGATAAGCCCACGCACCGCGCCGGCCGGCACCTCGACCGAAACGTCCTTCAGCACATCGATGTCGGCGGAATAGCCGGCGGTGACACCCTCCAGGCGCAAGAGCGCGCTCATGCCGCGTGCCCTCCCAGATAGGCCTCGATGACGTGCGGGTCGTCGAGCACGGCGCGGGTGGGCGCGTCGGCGATGACCGCCCCGGCGTTCATGCAGACCGAGCGCGGGCACAGCTCCTTGACGATGGGCATGTCGTGGCTGACCAGCAGGAAGGTCTGCCCCTCCGCGTGCCGGCGGCGGACGAAGTCGGCCATGATCGCGCGCATGGTCGGGTGCACGGCGGCGAACGGCTCGTCGAGCAGCGCCACGCGCGGCGGGACCATGAAGCAGGTGCCGAACTCCAGCAGCTTGCGCTGTCCGCCGGAGAGCTGGCCGGCGTCGAGGTTCATCACGTGGTCGATGCGCAGCTCCTCCAGCAGCGTGAGCGCCCGGCGCGTCGCCTCCTCCGCCCCCAGGCCGAGCGCCCGGCCGGCGACCAGCAGGTTGTCGAGGGCGCTGATGCGGTTGAAGGCGCGGGTGAGCTGGAACATGCGCAGCACGCCGCGCCGCGCGATGCGGTCGGGGCTGAGGCCGAGCAGCGAAGCGCCGTCCAGCAGGATGTCGCCGCCCCCCACCGGCAGCAGGCCGCTGAGCATGTTGATCAGCGTCGTCTTGCCGGAACCGTTCGGACCGATCAGCCCGACCAGCTCGCCTTCCGCCACGTCGAAGGAGACGTGGTCGACCGCGGCGAGGCCGCCGAAGGTCTTGGTCACGTCGCGGATGGAGAGGATCGCCATGCCCGCCCCTTCCCTCACCGCGTGCCGACGGCGGGTTGCGGCACCGGTGCGCGGCGGCGCGTCCACGCCAGCCGCACGAGGCCCCACAGCCCGTCGCGGAAGAAGCGCGCCACGACGATGACCAGCAGCGCGAAGACGATCAGGTGCCAGCCGCCGAAGTCGCGCACCGCCTCCGATCCCAGATAGACCAGGAAGGCACCCAGGATGGGCCCCACCAGCGTGCCCATGCCGCCGATCACCGTCATGCTGATGACGAAACCGGTCTGCATGATCAGGCCCAGCTCCGGGCTGATGAGCTGGGCGAAGTGGGCGTACAGCGCCCCGGCCAGCCCGCAGATGGCCGAGCTGGCGACGAACGCCGCCACCTTCCAGCGCACGACGGGCACGCCGCGGCTGGCCGCCGCGATCTCGTCGTCGCGGATGGCCTGCAGGAACAGCCCGGCCTTCGACTTCAGCGTCAGGAAGATGCCGGCCTGCACCGCCACCAGAACCGCCAGGAACAGATAGTAGTAGGCGAGCCGCGCGTCGAAGATCCCCGGCACGCTCAGCCCCAGGTCACCGCGCGTGATATCGTAGGAGTTGCCGATGATCAGCCGCGCGATCTCGGCGAAGGACAGCGTCGTCAGGCCGAGGTAGGGGCCGCTGAGCTTCAGCGCCACCCGCCCCAGCACCCAGCCGAGCAGGGCGGACGCGAGGATTCCGGTGGGGATGCCGATCCAGAACGGCAGCTCGTACCGATAGGCCATCATGCCCGTGCCATAGGCGCCGATCATGGCGAAGGCGGCCGGGGCCAGCGACATCTGCCCGGTGTAGCCGGCCAGCAGGTTCCACCCCGCGGCCTGCAGCGCGAAGTACATGCAGACCACCAGCACGCCTAGCCAGTACTCGTTGGCGACCACCAGCGGCGCCAGGGCGACCAGGGCCAGCAGGCCGAGCGAGGCGGCGAACTCGCGGTTGGCGCGGGTTTCCGAGTTGTCGATCATACCTCGCGCCCCCGCTGCCCGAAGAGGCCGTGCGGCCGGAACAGCAGCACCAGCACCAGGATCACCAGCCCGAAGGTGTCGCGGTAGTCGTAGCTGATGTAGACGGCGGCGAAACTCTCCAGCACGCCCAGCATCAGCGCGGCGACGAACGCCCCGGCGATGGAGCCCATGCCGCCCAGCACCACCACCACGTAGGACTTGATGGCGGTGAACACGCCGACGTCCGGCGAGGCGTTGATCAGCGGCGCCAGCAGCCCGCCGGCCAGCGCCGCCAGCGCCCCCGCCGCCGCGAAGACCAGCGCGCTGACCTTGCCGGTGTCTATGCCCGCCAGCGAGGCGCCCAGCCGGTTCTGCGCCACGGCCTGGATCTGCTTGCCCCAGAAGCTGTAGCGGATCAGCAGGAAAACGGCGGCGATGACCGCCAGCCCGACCGCCGCCGCGGCCAGCCGCTGCCCGCTCATCATGAAGGGTCCGAGCGCCATGCGCGGGCTCGCCACCAGGCTGGGGCCGCGCATGGGATAGGGGCCGACCACCTTGTCCACCAGGTTGATGAGCAGCAGCGACAGCCCGAAGGTGACGATGATCGCGTACTCGTCCTTCAGGTTGCCCCAGGACGAGTAGCCGGCGTAGAGCGGGCGCATCAGCGTCCGTTCCGTCGCCCAGCCCAGCGCCCCGCCGGCCACCAGCGCCACCGGCAGCGCCAGCCACGGGTTGATCCCCAGCCCGACGCAGACCAGCGTGTAGGCGTAGGAGCCGACCATGTAGAACTCGCCGTGCGCGAAGTTCACCACGCGCAGGATGCCGAAGATCAGCGACAGGCCGATCGCCATCAGCGCGTAGAAGACGCCGGTGATCAGGCCATTGACCGCGAGGTCGAGCGCCAGCATGCGTCCCTTGCCTCCTATCCGCTCGCCAGCGCCGCCTCGACGGCGGCGCCGATGCCGAGGACGGCGATGTCGGCGCCCGGCCGTCCGACGATCTGCAGGCCCACCGGCAGGCCATCGGCATCGTCCCCGCAGGGCAGCGTCAGCGCCGGCAGGCCGGCGAGGTTGAAGGGCGCCGTGCAGCGGGTCAGCGCCGTGTGCACCGGCAGGCTCGTGCCGCCGACGTCCAGGGTGGCGGCGCCGGCCGGCGGAGCGGTGGCGAGCAGCGTCGGCATCACCAGCGCGTCGGCGCCGTCCAGCGCCTTCCGCAACTGGCCGGCGATGTGCCGGCGCAGGCGCTGCGCCTTGAGGTAGTCGACGGCGGACAGGAAGCGGCCGATCTCCAGGCGCACCCGCACGTCCTCGCCCAACCCCTCGGGGCGGCGCAGGCCGAGGTTCTGGTGGACCTGCGAGGCCTCGGACCCGATGGTGAAGAACTGCGCGGACGGGGCGAGGTCGATGCCGGGGATCGTCCGGTCTTCCACGGCGAAGCCGGCGGTCTCCAGCCGGGCCAGCGCCGCGCCGAACACCCGCGCCACCTCCGGCGTGACGATGTCCATGAAGAAGTTCGCCGGCCGCACCAGTTGGAAGCGCCGCGCGGACAGCCCGGCAACGGCGCCGGTGACGCGCCCCGGTTCCAGGCCGGCCATCACCTCGAACAGCAGCGCGGCGTCGCCGACGCTGGCCGCCATCGGCCCGACATGGTCGAGCGACGGCGCCAGGTCCAGCACGCCGCCACGCGGCACCACGTCGTAGCCCGGCTTGAAGCCGACGATGCCGCAGCACGCCGCCGGGATGCGGATCGAGCCGGCGGTGTCCGTGCCCAGCGCAAGGTCCGCCATACCCGCCGCCACCGCCGCCGCCGATCCGCCCGAAGACCCGCCGGGCAGCCGTCCGGCGCCGCGCGGGTTGCCGACCGTGCCGAAGTGCGGGTTGGCGCTGGTGATGCCGTAGGCCAGCTCGTGCAGGTTGGTGGTGCCGACGATCACCGCCCCCTCGGCCCGCAGGCGCGCCACCACCGGCGCGTCCGCCGTGGAGACCTTGGGGTCGAAGGCGCGGGTGCCGGCGGTCAGCGGCAGGCCGCGCACCGCCATCAGGTCCTTGACCGCCACCGTCACGCCGGCGAGGCGCCCCGTCCGCGCCCCGGTGGCGGCGGCCTGCGCGCGCGCGCCGGCCTCGTCCACCGTGATGAAGGCGTTGAGCGCGGCCCCCCGGCGAATGCCCTCCAGCCGGTCCTCAAGGTGGGTGCGCGGGTCCAGCTCGCCCGAAACCGTACGTTGGGCGATCCCGGCGGCACCGGTCGCGGGCCCTGGGGACGCGGAGGGGAAGGACGAAGGGAGGGGAGCGTCGAGGGGAAGGCGTTCCGGCCCGAGGTATGGTTCATCCTCGGCGGGGGACGCGGCAACGAATCGCTCGATCTCCGCCCTGTTGAGGCGCAGCCGCTCCGCCCAGCGCTCCGCGCGGTCACGGTCCGGCCAGCCATGGAGCGCCGCGACGGCCTCCAGACGGGAGGCCAGGCAGTCGTCGAAGTGCATGTGGCACGTCCTCGGAATTGCGACCAGCGCCCTCCCCCGGCGGAACCGGGGGAGGGGCATTCTCACCGGGCCGGCTTCGACAGCTTGCTCATGTCGAAGTTCATGCCTGGCGCCTGCACCAGCGGAGCCTTGGCGAGGGGCTGCTTCACCTCGGTCACCTGGAAGGTGACGTAGGGGATGTCCACCCACTGCTGGAACGTGTAGCCGGGCTTGTCCGAGTAGGTGATGGTGCCGCGCGTGCCGGTGAAATTGGTCTTCTGCATGGCGGCGATCACCGCGTCCGCCTCGGTCGATTTGGCGCGCTTGATGGCGTCGGCGATCACGAACAGCGAGTCCGCGGCCTGGAAGATCAGGCGGTTCGGTTCGTTCTTCGTCCGCTTCCTGTACTCCTCGCCGACCTGTTTGCCCAGGTCGGGGATCTGCATGCTCGGATGGTAGAGGCCGAAGACGATCATGTCCTTGCCGGCATCCGTCACATTGTCCCAGAAGTCCGGATAGTCGACGATGCCGGCACCGTCGTAGAACCACGTCCTGGCGCTGGGGGCGACGCCCTGCTCGTAGAGCTGGTTCATCAGGATGTAGGCGCCGGGCGGCAGCATGGCGTTGATCACCATGTCCGGCGGGTTGCTCTTCAGCGCCAGGACGGCCGGCGTGTAGTCCTTGGAGGCGCGGTCCAGCCGCTCATAGCGGTAGTCGACGTTCGGCGCCTTCTCCTTGACGAACTGTGCCAGCGCCTGCGCCTGGCCGAGACCGTAGTCGGTGTTCTCGGCGAAGGTGACGACGGACTTCACGCCCATCTGCGCGATCACCTCGGCCATCGCCGAAGCCACGCGCGTGTTGTAGTTGTTGGGGTTGAAGACCTGTTTGTAGCCCTTCTTGCGGATGTCGTCGGACCAGCCGTTGGTGTTGACGTAGGGGACGTTGTAGCGCTTGGCGACCTCGATTTCCGCCAGCACGTTCGAGCTTTGGTGCTCGCCGGTCAGCGCCACGACCTTGTCGCGGGTGATCAGCTTCTCCGCCGCGGCGCGGCCCTTCTCGGGCACGCCCTGGCCGTCCTCGTAGAGGATCTCGATCGGGCGGCCGAGCACGCCGCCCTGCTTGTTGACGATCTCGCGGGCGATCTCCAGTCCATCCCGGACCTGGGTGCCCTGCACCACGGAGCCCGGCGGCGATTGCGCGATGATCGCGCCGATGCGGATCGGTTCGCCGCCCTGCGCCAGCGCCGCGCCGGACACCATGGTCCCGGTCAGCGTGGCGCCGGCCAGCAGGACGGCAAACCCGACACTCTGCCCAAACAGCGTCTTGGACATGCGTTGTCTCCTCCCCGAATTGATGGCCCGCCGGCGGCTTGTCGCGTATCTTTCTTGGTCTGACCGGTCGGACCGTTTGATCGACGATAGATAGTTGGCCAATCAAACGTCAAGCCGGACGAACGCATAGGTGCCCTGGAGGAAAGGCAGGTTCGACATGGACCGGAAATGGCGCCCCATCACGCAACAGGTCGTCGAGCGTCTCCAGCGCATGATCGCCGACGGTGAACTGGAGCCGGGCAGCCGCCTGCCGCCGCAACGCGAACTGGCCGAGCGCTTCGACGTCAGCCGCACGTCGTTGCGCGAGGCGGTGCTGCAGTTGGAGAGCATGGGCCTGATCCGCATCGAGCCGAGCCGCGGCGCCTTCGTCAACGGCACGGCCGGGCAGCGCCCTTCCGCCGTGGAACACTGGCGCTTCAGCGACCGCTATTCGGAGGCCGAGGTCTATCAGCTTCGCTACGCGCTGGAGGGGTTCACGGTGCGCCTGTCGGCCCGTCAGGCGACGGCGAAGGACGTGGCGCACCTGCGCTCCCTCAACGCGGCGATGCTGGACGCGCTGATCAGCGGCGACCTGCCGGCGGCCACCGAGCGCGACTTCGACCTGCACATCGCCATCATCGATATCGCCGGCAACCGGGCGATGCGCGAGATCATCCAGCTTTACCGCCCGGTCATCCTGGAATCGCAGCGTCTGCCGCTGTCGGACCGCGACCGGCTCCTGGAACCGGTGCAGGAACACGAGGCGGTGATCCGCGCGCTGGAGCGCCATGACGGCGATGTCGCCGCCGTCGCCATGCGCCATCACATCGCCCGCGCCGCCGAGCGCCTCAAGGTGCCTTTCGCCGCGAGCTAAGGTGGATCGGACATGCGACGGCGCCCCGCCGGCAGGGAAGCTCACCCGCCGCAGACCGCAACAACGCCGCTGGTGCGGCCGCGAATCCGCCGGAGGGGATGAACACGCAAGAGGATATTTTGTTCCGCACCGCGATTTCATTTATTCGTGCGCGATGCTTATATAACCAAAAATATTGAAGCAGACCACTACCCCGAATGAACAGTGAATGATTCCGGCCTCCACCGCGTTCTTCCTCGCATCGCGCCCATTCATTGGGTGCGCCCGAAAGAAACCTGATGGAGGATTCCATGAAGACGCTCATTGGCGTGGCCACCGTTGCCGCGTTCGTCGCCGCTTCCGGCATGGCGATGGCCCAAAGCTCGACCTCGCCCAGCACGACGTCGCCCAGCGCGACCTCACCCAGCGCGACCTCGCCGGGCACCAGCGGCTCGACCGCCGACGCGTCGATGCAGTCGGCCAGCGGCACGGTCAGCAAGGTCGACCGCAGCAGCAACACCGTCACGCTGAGCGACGGCAACAGCTACAAGGTGTCTTCCAACGCCGAACTGTCCAAGGTGAAGGAGGGTGATCAGGTCCGCATCCAGTACCGGACGCAGGGCGGCGACCGCATGGCCAGCGACATCACGTCCATGTCCGGTTCGGCCGGCTCGTCGGCCAGCGGCTCCACCTCCGGCAGTTCGTCGATGAGCGGCTCGTCCGGCACCACGCCGAAGAAGTAACGCCTCGATGGCGAAGCGATGCGGGCGGCGCGCCGGTGGCGCCGCCCGCATCCGCGCACCACAGAGCGCCTCGACCCGACCTACGAGTCTTCGCCCAGCGAGACGAGCGAGGCGTTGCCGCCCGCCGCGGTGGTGTTGACGGTCAGCGTCCGCTCCGCCGCGAAGCGATAGAGATAATGCGGGCCGCCGGCCTTCGGCCCGGTGCCCGACAGCCCCTCCCCGCCGAAGGGCTGCACGCCCACCACCGCACCGATCATGTTGCGGTTGACGTAGGTGTTGCCCACCGCCATGCGCTCCGCGATGCGGCGCGCGGTGCGGTCGATGCGCGTGTGGATACCCAGCGTCAGGCCGTAGCCGGTCGCCTCGATGGCGTCCAGCACGGCGTCCAGCCGGTCGCCCCGGAAGCGGATCACGTGCAGGATCGGCCCGAACACCTCGCGTTCCAGCCGGTCGAGGCGGTCGATCTCGAAGGCGTGCGGGGCGACGAAGGTGCCGTGTTCCCACTCCGGCGGTACGGTGCCGGTCACCAGCGGCGTGCCCTCCCGGTTCATGCGCTCGATGTGCCGCAGCAGCACGGCCTGGGCTTGCGTGTCGATCACCGGCCCCACGTCGGTGGACAGCCGTCCCGGATCGCCGAGGCGCAGTTCGGCCGCCGCCCCCCGCAGCATGCGGACCACCTTGGGTGCGATGCCGTCCTGCACGAACAGCACGCGCAACGCCGAGCAGCGCTGCCCGGTCGAGCGGAAGGCGCTGGTGACCACGTCGTCCACCACCTGTTCGGGCAGGGCGGAGTTGTCGACGATCATGGCGTTCTGCCCGCCGGTCTCGGCGATGAACGGCACCTGTGGGCCGCCGCGCTGCACCAGCGACAGGGCGATGCGCTGCGCGGTCTCGGTGGAGCCGGTGAAGGCCACGCCCGCCACCCGCCGGTCGGCCACCAGCCGCCCACCCACAGTGGTGCCGTCGCCCGGCAGCAGTTGCAGCACCGCCTCCGGCACCCCGACGCGGTGCGCCAGGGATGTCGCGAAGGCGGCGACCAGCGGCGTCTGCTCGGCCGGCTTGGCGATCACCGCGTTGCCGGCGACCAGCGCCGCCGCCACCTGCCCCAGGAAGATCGCCAGCGGGAAGTTCCACGGGCTGATGCAGACGAAGACACCGCGCCCGGTCAGGCGCAGTTCGTTGCGCTCCCCCGTCGGGCCGGGCATCAGCCTGGGCTCGAAATCGGCCCGCGCGCGGGCGGCGTAGTAGCGGCAGAAGTCCACCGCCTCCCGCACCTCGGCCAGCGCGTCGGGAATCGTCTTGCCGGCCTCGCGCACCAGCAGCGCCAGCAGCTCGCCGCGCTCGCCCTCCAGCCGGTCGGCGAGGCGGTCCAGGCAGGCGGCGCGCTCGGCCACCGGCCGCTCGGCCCAGGCGCGCTGCGCCGGCGCGGCGGCCGACAGCGCGCGGTCCACGTCGTCGGCGGTGGCCTCCACCACGTGGCCGACGAGGCGCCGGCGGTCAGCCGGGTCGTGCAGCGCCGCCGGCGGGCGCTCGGCCGTCACCCCGGCCACCATCGGACCGGCCGACCAGTGCCACGCCGCCGCCACGGCGTCCAGCAGCGGCTTGGTCTGCGCGGGGTCGCTGAGGTCGACGCCGTCGCTGTTGCGCCGCTCCGCCCCGAACAGGTCGCGGGGCAGCGGGATGCGCGGGTGCGGTTTGACCGGCAGCGCGGCCACGCGCGCCACCGGGTCGGCGACGATGGTCTCCACCGGCACCTGCTCGTCCTGGATGCGGTTGACGAAGGAGCTGTTGGCGCCGTTCTCCAGAAGGCGGCGAACCAGATAGGCCAGCAGATCCTCGTGGCTGCCCACCGGCGCGTAGATGCGGCAGGGCATGTCCGGTCCCACCAATTGATGGTACAGCGGCTCACCCATGCCGTGCAGACGCTGGAACTCGAAGCCCTGGCGATCGCCGGCCATCTCCAGCACCGCGGCCACGGTGTGCGCGTTGTGCGTGGCGAACATGGGGTAAAAGGCGTCCCGCGCCGCCAGCAGCCGCCGCGTGCAGGCAAGATAGGACACGTCGGTGGACGCCTTCCGGGTGAAGACCGGATAGCCGTCCAGCCCGCGCTCCTGCGCGCGCTTGATCTCGCTGTCCCAGTAGGCGCCCTTGACGAGGCGCACCATCAGCCGCCGCCCGGTGGTGCGCGCCAGCTCCTCCAGCCAGCCGACCAGTGGCAGCGCGCGCTTCTGGTACGCCTGCACGGCCAGCCCGAAGCCTTCCCACCCGTCAAGATCCGGGTCGCGGAACACCGCTTCGATGATGTCGAGCGACAGGTCGAGCCGGTCGGCCTCCTCCGCGTCCACGGTCAGGTGAATGCCGGCAGCCTTGGCCTTCAGCGCCAGCTCCTTCACGCGTGGCAACAGTTCCGCCATCACGCGGTCGTGCTGGGCCAGCTCGTAACGCGGGTGCAGCGCGGAGAGCTTCACCGAAATGCCGGGCGCGGCGATCACGTCGCGCCCGCGCCGCGCGCCGCCGATGGCCGCGATGGCCATGGCATAGAGGTCGAAATACCGGTCGGCGTCGGCCATCGTCCGCGCCGCCTCCCCCAGCATGTCGAAGGAATGGCGGTAGCCGTGCGCCTCGTCGTCGCGGGCGCGGGCCAGCGCCTCCTCGATGGTGCGGCCCATGACGAACTGGCGGCCGAGGATACGCATGGCCTGCATCATCGCCTGCCGGATGATCGGCTCGCCCACCCGGTTCACCAGCCGGTCGAGCAGGCGGCCCGGCTCCTCCGCCGTGTCCAGGCGCACCACCTTGCCGGTCAGCATCAAGGCCCAGGTGGAGGCGTTGACGAACAGGCTGTCCGCCTTGCCCAGGTGGCGGTTCCAGTCGGCGGTGCCGATCTTGTCGCGGATCAG